>DATGMS010000306.1:0-2116 GCA_035307285.1 Cyclobacteriaceae bacterium | reverse complement strand
CTTCACAAAGGTGCTGAATTCCGATGTAGCAAAACCTGAGTTTAAGGGATACAAGGTGGTTGCCGCCTATCCCTATGGAAGCAGGACAATAGCTTCCAGTGCGGATCGGATCCCAGGATATACCGAACAGATCAAAGAATTAGGTGTATCGATCGCGGAGTCGATAGAGGAGCTATTGGATCAAGTGGATGTTGTGCTGTTAGAGACCAATGACGGTAGTATGCACCTGGAGCAGGCTTTAAAGGTACTTGAATCGGGGAAAAGAATGTTTATAGATAAGCCTATGGCTGCCTCTTTAGTGGATGCCGTGTCTATATTCAAGGCATCTAAAAAATATAACGTTCCGGTTTTTTCCGCCTCCTCTCTGCGATATATAGATGGGGTTAAAGATTTGGATAAAAGCAAAGTGATTGGAGCGGATGCCTATAGTCCTGCAACCTACGAGGAAAGCCACCCTGATCTTTTTTGGTACGGGATTCATGGGGTCGAAACGTTGTTTACAGTGATGGGCACGGGATGTCGGGAGGTCGTGAGGATTCATACGCCGGATACCGACGTCGTTGTTGGCACCTGGGATGACGGACGAATAGGTACTTTTAGGGGAACCCGTAGCGGCAAATCAGGCTATGGGGGTGTGGTATACTCGGAAGAGGGGAATATTGTCCTTGGACCTTATGGAGGTTATGAACCCTTACTGGTGGAAATTGTCAATTACTTTGAAACAGGTGAAGTGCCTGTAAGTCCGGAAGAAACACTGGAAATCTTCGCATTCATGTCAGCAGCAGATGAAAGTAAAGCTAACGGGGGCGGCGCTGTTGATGTGCAGGAGGTTTTAAGAATAGCAAAATCCATTAGAGGCGTTAGCTAAAAAATCAAGACGAATCAAGGAAGAAGCAGACTATCGTATCGGCAAAGAGGTTTTTCCTGTCGACTTTTACGGCTGACCAGCAAAGGATTTGGGTCTAAAGACTTCTCTACTAGATTGCCGAATCTATTTTAAATTCGCAATGGACTGGTTTTTGAATAGGATTTGAAGCTTTAAAAGAAATTATAAATATTGTTGGAAAAGAAGATCTAATATGTCAAAACAAGCCACCATTATTGCCGAGTTGCAAGCCCGCCCTGAAATAGAGCCTAAAGAACAGATCCGCAGTCGGATTGAATTTTTAAAAGCCTATTTATTGAAAAGCGGAGCCAAAGGTTATGTATTGGGTATTTCTGGCGGACAAGACTCCACCTTGGCCGGAAAATTGGCTCAAATGGCCATTAACGAGCTAAATGCGGAACAACCAGATGAAAGGTTCGCCTTTTATGCGGTGCGGCTTCCTTATGGGGAGCAATTGGATGAGAGTGACGCGCAGGATGCGATTCGGTTTATCGCGCCTACCCGTTCGCTAACTGTTAATATAAAGGAAGCCGTTGATGCCTCGGCATCTGCCTTCCAGACGGCGACGGGAGAGCAGTTATCTCCATTTAACAAAGGCAATACCAAGGCAAGGGAACGTATGAAGGTGCAGTATGACATTGCGGCCCATTTTCGTTGTCTAGTGATCGGGACAGATCATTCAGCAGAGGCGATCACGGGATTTTATACCAAATTCGGTGACGGAGCCTGCGACATTGCACCCCTATTCGGGCTAAACAAGAGGCAGGGAAAATCGTTGTTAGAAGAATTGAATGCACCTGAACATTTGTATCAAAAAATACCGACAGCTGATCTTGAAGATGACAAGCCCGGTCTACCGGATGAGGTAGCACTTGGCATCACCTACACCGATTTGGATGACTATTTGGAAGGAAAAACTGTCCCCCAAGCAGTTCAGGAAAAAATAGAAGCGGGCTATCACAAAACCATGCATAAGCGGCAGATGCCCGTGACGGTTTTTGATGAGTGGTGGAAGAGATAAAAGAGTTTTTTAACTCATAAAGATCCTGTTTTGCTTAAGGGTCCGTACGTTCTTCATGATGGGTTTTGGCTTTAACCTCCCAAAAATCCGCATTTTTGATGCCCAACGATTTTGGATCAAAAACAGGTTCTTTCCCCGCTTTGCGTTGGTCTTGGTAATCCTTTAAGGCAAGCAATGCGGGTTTCCTCAGAAGAAGAATGGCGATAACA
>DATGMS010000305.1:0-3074 GCA_035307285.1 Cyclobacteriaceae bacterium | reverse complement strand
CTATGTCCCAGACGGAGGTCAATAGAAGCAACTGTCAACGAACAATTACAATTCGATTATTCCCAACGATATATTGACTGCTATGGCCACCAGATATTTTCGGCGGAACTTGGTTCTATAAGTCCCTCAGACGTAGTGATTCGGTGGAGAACTGCAGCCGGCGTAATTGTCGGGAGAGAAAAGGAATTCTACCCTCCTTCCACCGGTGATTTCACGCTTGATGTACAGCCTAGAGCCAGCAGCGCCTGCCCAGCAACCCCTATATCGTTCACCGTTGATGTACCGCAACTGACCTATCCGGTAGAGATCAGTGCCTCTTCATTTTGCGGAGAAGACCCCTTTTCCACCCTAACGGCCGAGGGCGATTTTGTAGAAATACGACAATATCAATGGTTTTATACCGACTCTGTCGGTGAAAGGTCTGAGCTTCTGGAGTTCCATAATCAGTCTACTATAGATGTCACTGATGAGGGAACGTATGAAGTGATCGTCCGAAGAATGGAAGAACCGATGTGCGAACTTGGACGCGCATCTTATATTCTGGAAAAGTCGGAAGGGATCTCTTTGGATCTAAATGATGAATATCAGATTTGTACTGCTGAAAACTTCTTCCCTACTATAAATCCCGGAAGCTTTGAAACTTATAATTGGTTAATGGATGGAGTACAAGTCGACAGCACTTCCACTTACAGGCCATCGGTTCCCGGAAGTTATGAAATTGTAGTGACCGACATCAATGGATGTGAAACAAGTGCCACTTTTGAAGTGGTTGAGACTTGTGTAACCTTAGCAAAATTCCCGAATGCCCTAATGCCTGAAAATCCACAAAAGGATTTCAGAATTTATTTGGATCGGCTAGTCCACAATGTTGAGACCTTCATCTATAACAGATCGGGGGAACTTGTTTATCATTGTGACGCCACTGTAAGTGACCACTCCCAACCTTACTGTATATGGGATGGGACGATTAATGGAAAAATCGCTCCTATAGGCACCTATGCAATGGTTATTAGGTTGTCCAGTGAGGAAAATGAAATTTTTGAAGAGCTTAAAAAGTCTCTGTTGATAATAGAGTGATGAGGTGAAAAATCTAACTTCATTCGTTGCGGTTCCACTTGGTGTGTCCTATTGCCTTATAAAGAAAAAGGCCTGAACAAAGGCACCGCAATAACAACCTGAATTGGTGTATAGGGCAAGAGCTTTGGTATTGACTTAAGCATCCGCACGGACTTTTATTGCGGAAAAGCAAAAAAGTGCTTTTCCCAGCAAATCACGGCGCATTTCTACAACATCGCTATTTCAAACCCTTTTTTGTTCGCCTGTCATAAATTTGGGCTTTATTTAAACAAAATAATCAAAACCTTAGTCCATTTTTTTTATATTGCCCAGATGATTCAAGAATCATCCTAAACACATAAAAACACAACTTTTAAACCCAACCTTTATGAACGAAAACATTAACAAGAACGCCCTTTTTTATGGGAGTTGCTTTGCCCTTATCACAACTGGCTTGAGCTATTCTATTCGAGCCGGAATCTTGTCACAACTAGGTGACGAGTTTAGCCTATCTGGAGAACAGCTTGGTTACATCAATGCGATGTGGTTTTTCGGTTTTCCCATCTCAATGGTCATTGGAGGACTAGTTTATCATTCTGTAGGTCCTAAGAATATAATGCGCGTAGCTTTTGTAGCACATATATTAGGGGTTTTGCTTACAGTGTTTGCTACGGGATATGTAAGTTTACTCATTTCCATGTTGTGCATCGGGTTGGGTACAGGATGCACCGAGGCCGCCTGTAATCCTATGATTGCCGATATGTATTCTAGGGATAAAGTGGACAAAATGTTAAATCGATTTCACATGTGGTTCCCTGGCGGGATCCTTCTGGGTTCCCTTATCTCCGAGCTGATGACTGGGATGAATATGGGATGGAAATCGCAAATGTTGATTATATTAATTCCTGCATTAATTTATGCCGTTTTGTTTTATGGCAAAGCCTTCCCTCAATCCAAAGTGGAAGAGGCTACGTCTTTAAGCAGCAACCTGAAGGCAATGCTAAGCCCTATCTACATTTTCTTGATCGCTTGTATGGCTCTTACCGCCATCACAGAATTCGGCCCTGGCCAATGGGTGGGTATTATATTAGGCAGCAGTGGTGCTGAACCCATGCTCATTCTTGCTCTTACGGCTGGTTTGGTAACAGTTGGGCGATTCTTTGCAGGTCCTGTGGTTGCGAAACTTGGACAGACGGGAGTTTTATTAGGCGGGGCCATCTTCTCAGCCATTGGCATTTACATGTTCAGTACGGTAACTGGCCCGCTAGCCTACTTAGCAGCCGTCATATGGGCGATAGGATATTGTTATTTTTGGCCAGTAATGGTCGGAGCGGTAGCTCAGCGTGTCCCTCTTAGTAGCGCCTTAGGCATGTCTATTATAGGAGCTGTCGGTATGTTTTCCACCGCTATCTGGCAGCCAATCATCGGCGGGTGGATTGATGGTGCGCAAAATGATAATATTGCGCTAGGGCTCAGTGGAAATGAACTAGAATTGGCAACAGGCCAGGACACCTTAGAAAAGATGTTGGCGTTCCCGGTGATACTGATCGTGGCGTTTATTATATTTTTCTTTTGGCAAAAGAATTCAAAAAGAACCAAAGGCGTGCCCACAGAAGTAACGGCACATTAAGTTGCAAGGGAGGCTGTCCAGATAAAGGTAGCCTCCTTTTGCTTTAAGAACTGTCCTCAGGGCCGAACCACAAATTGGATTTTGATATAAGCAACCATAGCAAATTTTTTCAAATCAATCTTGATTATCACGAAGTCTATTTTTACGGCTTCTCACCCAAAATTCATACACATGCTCCTCTGAAGGTCTAACCGGTGATGGAGGTGGCGTAAAAGTCCTTTTTTGTCCGATTTGTTTCAACGCCTTGAGAAGACCCATCGAAGGATTGGTGGAGAAGAAACTTACTTCATTAACGCTTGTAGCATCTTTAAATAAGCCATAGGGATTGACCTCGGGGGCGTAGCCCAGAGGAACGATTTGCTTGACCATCTGCAGGTTTCTCTCAGCC
>DATGMS010000304.1:0-21802 GCA_035307285.1 Cyclobacteriaceae bacterium | reverse complement strand
TACATCTTACGTTCATCTTACGTTGGGCCAGCTAACGGCTAAGCTTAAACCCTAAAGTAATAACCAAATATATCCTCCAAGTCCTCGATTTCCAATATTCTACAGCTATTCTTTGGGTTCTTTCGTTTCAAATACTATTCTTTGTTCCCAATACCTCTTATCTTGTGCTTGAATTTCCACTGTGCATCACGACCTACAAATCAGCTTCGGCGACATTTTGGTCGCAAGGGCTTGATTGTGGTACATTTCTTCTATTTATATTTTACAGCTAAAAAATGATCACACCACCAGAAACGAACGAATACGGGGATTATTTTGACAAATACATTTCTAAAGTACGGGGCAGCGACATTGTAGAACTGTTGCTGTCTCAGGTTGATGAATTACGGTTTATCGTGGACCAGATGACCGAGGAGACAGCTACCTCGTCCTATGCTCCAGGAAAATGGAGCTATAAACAACTTCTTGGGCACATCAATGACACCGAGAAAATCATGTTTTTCAGAGCCCTTTGTGTATCAAGAAATGAACAGCAACCGCTTCCAGGTTTTGAACAGGATGATTATGTCAGTGCTGCAAACTTCGACGATATGCCTTTACTTGACCTTGTAGAAGATTTCGAGCATATCCGGCACTCCATTTTGTATTTTTTAAAAAACCTAAGCGAAGAGGCCCTTCAAAGGAAAAGCATCATCAATGGTCAACTGACCAGTACCAGGGCGCTATTATACATTATAACTGGGCATTTTGAACATCACTTAAACCTGTTAAAAGGCATAACCCAGACCGATACCGGCGAATAGCGGCCAGAATCCATGGGAATTAAAAAGAGGTGTAACATTCACCCTGTAGGTAAAGCCTCCATTTTCCGGAATACGCCTATACCCAAAGTTCAAGGTCCCTACAACGCTTGGGGTCTCCCCCATCTCCAGAATAAAATGGTAATCTTTTTCAGTTACTTCCCCAAGTATCGGGTATTCCCCGCTATTAGGGTCCCAGTTGCTATAGTCATAACTTGTATAGGTGTTCCGGTAGTTAATCAAAGTGATCCCCGCTCCCACTTCAAAGTAATTTCTGCCCTGTCCAAATAATCGTGTGGCCTGGACAGGCACGGTCAACAAAGACTCGTCCGATAAGCTATATCCACCGATCCCCATCCTGATACCCCAAGAGTTCAGGTTCTCCTTATCGAACCGAACGTCATAATTGAAGGAATAAACCAAACTAGCGCCTCCGACCTCCACGAAGACCGAACGGGTAGCCTCGCCTTGAGCCTGAGCAAACAGGGTGGCAGAAATTAGGCATAGAAACGACAGAATGACCTTCATACATAGAAACATATTGATATAGTTGCTATTCGACTGATGCGTTCTTCAACATATTGATAAATCCTGACTTCGTTACCGGCTTGATAACAAAGTCTGATACCTCGGAAATACTCTTGGCTCGTTCGTAGTCATGGGGAGAGATGGAGGTAGTCACCATATAGATGGTAATTGCTTTCTCAAGGTGCGGCTTAAGCAGGATAAACTCCTCCAAAAAACCCCAACCGTCCAAAATGGGCATATTGATATCCAGCAAAATAACTTCCGGTAACAATTCTTCGTTCTTGGCTACCTCCTCGAGAAAATCAATAGCATCTTGGCCATTCCCTAAGACCTTTATTTCATCCACCAGTTTGGTTTCCTCTATAGTTTTTCGGGTTAAATACGTAAAGATTTCATCATCGTCTACTAGTAAAAGATTCTTAATTGACTTCATAATTTTTTATTGATTATTGAATTCTACAAAAAACGTGCTTCCTTTATCCGGAATACTTTCGGCCCAAATCCGACCTTTCATCGCATCCACCTGAGCTTTAGTAATGTATAAACCAAAGCCCTTGGCATCAGGGTGTCTGTGAAATACTTTTCTTATTTTAAAGAGATTATTTTGGTGCTTTTTTAAATCAATTCCTAGACCATTGTCCGTGATCGTCAACAACACTTTATGGGAGAGACGGCTCATTTTTATTTTCACCTTTAACCTTCTGTTGGGAGAATGATATTTTAAAGCATTACTAATGAGGTTGTGGAGGATGCTGGACAAGTACTTTGGAGGGTAATATAGCACCGGCACTTGAGAAAAATCTGCTTCAATAAGTGCATTGGAATGGGCAATCTGTCCTTCAAACCCAGAAATGATCTTCCGCAAGCATTCTTCTACGTCAATATACTCTGACTTAACTTCATTGTCCTGCTGGATCTGAATGGATTCGACTAACTCCTCAAAAGTCTCGTTCAATCCCTCGATAACAGGCTTTAACTTGGCGACATATTCCATTCTCTCCGACTCATCCTCACTTTCCTCAATAAACCCGATCAACATAGACATATTGACCAACGGAGATCTTAAATTATGCGAAACGATATTGCAAAAATCCAACAGTTGGGTATTTTGGAAAGTCACTAACCGGAGGTTTTTCTCTATATTTTCTTCAGCGAGCTTTCTGGCCGAGACATCCAAAGCTAAGATGTCCCACAACACGCCCTGTCCCTGTACTTTCTTCGGCGTCCCAATAGCATTCACCCATTTCACTCTTCCGTCGTCCATTACTATCCTGAATTCGCAATTCCACACCGTCTGGGTACTTCTTGCTTTGCTAAATGATTTCAAAAAACCAGGCAAATCGTCCTGATGTACCTTATTCCATACGATACTTACATCCAAAAGAATTTTCTCCTTGGGCACCTCCCACAACATCTCGGCACCTTTGCTTACATATTGAATTTTAGCCTCTTCTTTTCCATATTCAACATACTTCATGACCAGTCCTGGTATGCTGTCTGCTATATTGCTCAGAATCTCCTTACTTTCAAGAAGTTCAAGCTCTTTCTTTTTCCTGTCTGTAATATCTTTAAGCACTCCAAAAACATGAATCTCATCATCGTTACTGCTTAAATCCTTTTTACATAAACTTTTAAAAACCCGTTCCTCTCCGTCAGGCTTAATGACTCTAAACTCCGGAAATTCAAGAATTTTCTGGGAAACTATCTCCCTAAAACCATCTGTTAACGAATGTCTATCATCAGGATGTATCCACTGAAAAACCTCCTCAAAAGACCGATTGGTCCGGCAAGGATCCTGTCCCAAGAGCCTTAAGGTGTTGGAAGAAAAAATTATTTCCCTTGTCGAAGCATTTACATTCCAGCTACCAATCTGCGCCAGCTCTTCTCCTATGGCAAATAATTCGTTGTTTCTTTTTAAAATTAAGGAAGCTTTTTTGCTCTCAGAAACATCAATGACAACCATGACAAATCCGTACAAAACCCCTCCTTCGTCATACACCGGTTTGTAGGTATTCATGTAATGCCTGTTTCTGGCATATATTTCATGAGTGATGGTTTCACCTCTCAATATCCTCGGTAGGTGTTCTTTAATATAGGCATAGGTCTGTGGGCTAAGAACACTATCCAAGGTTTTCCCGATGACATCTTCGGGAGCAAAGTC
The DNA here is from genome assembly GCA_035307285.1 of Cyclobacteriaceae bacterium. GTDB lineage: Bacteria > Bacteroidota > Bacteroidia > Cytophagales > Cyclobacteriaceae > DATGMS01. The sequence goes on along the minus strand of DATGMS010000304.1, from coordinate 18,313 downwards.
TACCGCATCATAGCCCGCGCCACCCGTCAAAAGCAGATTCAGTTCTGGATCTATTAGGCTTACGGATCCATTGGGAAAATTCTCAGCCAGAATATTCAGTTGTTTCCAGCTTTTTTCCAGCTTCTCCTCGGACATCTTTTGTGCTGTAATGTCGATTCTGAAAGAAAGGTACTGTAGGGGCTGATTATCCTCACCCATCATGGGGACAATGGTTGTCTGAACCCAATAAGAACCGCCGTGCTTGGTTTTATTTTTTATTTGGCCCATCCATACTTCGCCCTTTTTGATGGTGCCCCAAAGGTCTTTATAAAAATCCCGATCATGATATCCGGATTTCAAAATGTTGTGGTTCTTGCCTATGAGTTCTTCTCTCGCATACTCGGAAATCTCACAAAATTTGTCATTCACATAGGTAATTCTACCTTGGGCATCTGTGATAGCTACAATAGACGTTTTATCTAGGGCCTGCTGGTATGCATTTTCCAAACTCCCAGGGGTAAATCTTGTATTGGATCCCTCTTCCATGATTTATGGTATTACGTCAAAACACTAAAAGTCAAATCTAAAATCGTTTGACCGACAAAATACTTAAAGGAACGGATTAAAAAAAGGTGTTTTTTACCAAAGGAATGCCATTCTCCTTCCTTTCATGGGTTTCAAATTGATTATCAGAAAAATCCAACAGCCTTTGCCAATCCTCCTTGGAAATATGTTTACTTGCATTCAGTATGTAACACCTTATTTTATTCGCATAACCTATTCAATTAAGGCATTTGGGAACAAATTGGGCAATATAACAAAAGATGATATCCACATCCGGCATCCCATCCACAAGAATCATTGGGCTACTGTTGTCTACGGCATCAAAACTCCTAAACTGTGGGAAAACCGTTTCTACAAACCCCTATTCTCCCGAAGCAAGTTCTTTATTAACCAAGTTAGGAATTTTATCCCCTTTCCAAGCCGCGAGGATATTTTCAAGTGCCATCATTCCCATCTTTGTCCGAGTAGCAAAGGAGGCGCTGCCTAGGTGCGGAAGCAAAACCACATTTTTCATCGTCAGCAGTTCTTCCTCAATTGATGGCTCATTTTCAAAAACATCCAAACCTGCCCCCCAAATCTTTCCGTCCTTTAATGCCCTGACCAGAGCTTTTTCATCTACAACCGCCCCCCTAGAGGTATTGATGAGCACCGATGTAGGCTTCATCAATCTAAATTCCCTGTCACTTATTAAATGGGTGGTTTCCGGCGCAAAAGCTACATGAAGCGAAACGTAGTCCGCAAATTTCAATAACTCGTCCAAAGGAAGATATTCCATCTCTTCACGCAGCTCTTCCTCATCCGACAATCTGGTCCTGTTCCAGTATTTGATGGTCATCCCAAAGCCTTTGGCCCGTTTGGCTACAGCTTTACCAATTCTTCCCAGCCCGACGATGCCCAATACTGCTCCATGGATATCCGGACCCAAATATTGAAGCGGTCCCCATCCACCCCACTCTCCAGATCTGAGATAAGCATCTGCTTCCACAATCCTCCTCGAGACCGCCATTAACAAGGTGAAGGCCAGATCAGCAGACGTATCGGTCAGTACTCCCGGAGTATTGGAGACGGGGATTCCCAGTGAGCTGGCCGATTGTACGTCTATATTGTTATAGCCCACGGCGTAGTTAGCCACAATTTTTAACCTGGGATTGGACGAGAGTACCTCTTCGTCAATCTTGTCGGTCAACAGACAAAGGAGAGCATCTTTTCCCTTTATCCCATTAATGATTTCCTCTTTAGACAACACACGATCCTCAGGATTAACTTCCAGCTCCGTCTCTTCCATCAATCTTTCCATAACTTCATCCGGGAGCTTTCGGGTCAAAAATACTTTGGGTTTGTTCATGAATAGTCTGTTTTATTATTGCTGTTTCTAATGCCTAAATCCTGGGTTTTCCTTTCACATGGTTGTAATAATAAGTGATTAAAAACCGCAAATAAAATTTTCTTGGTGAAATCAGTAAGACGAATTGTTTCTTCTGGCAACCACAAGAAAGAATTTAAAAACAAAACGGGGCTTTATCAAGAAGGCAGTGTTGAAAAATATGGCGTTATTCATTCAGACCATCAGACACATTTTGGTGTATAAAACATTCGGTAGTATTGGGGCACAAAGCTTGCTACTGGCTGTGATGGCTATCTTACCCTTTTGGGCTTTTCTGCGTTTTTTTCCATTGTGTAAGGCAGGCGCCAGACTCTGCCTTTGCTATCTCCGAAATATAAATGGGATTCGCTAATCTTGTCCGGGTTACCATCTGCCCAGAAGTAAAGGAAAGGATCCTTCCCACCTACTACTTTCCGCACATAATTATGGTTTATTTTGCTGTCCTTCGTCAGTTGTTTCGACTTTTCCCAGGTTTTGCCTTTGTCTTTACTTTCCCACATTACCACTTCACCTCCCGCGCCCCATTGCTGCGGACTGTCCGTACTGGGCCCGATTACCACCCATTTTTTCCCTTTAATGAAAATACTTCCTGTATCATAATTTTGGTCCGATTCTGTGATTTTATGATGTTCCCAATCCGAGCCGTTGTAATAAGCCACAAACCATTCCCTTGGACCGCTTACAGGCCCGGGCTGATGTCCAGGTCCTGCTAGATAAAGCGCTACGGGATTGCCATGTTCATCAAAATCCACATCCTTGATATATACATTTTTTCCTTTACTAAAAAATTCCTTCACCAATGTCTGTGAATTGATATCATCTATTGGTATTTCAACGTGCTCCCCATCAACGGTAGTCCAGGTTTGCCCAAAGTCAGTCGTCTGGAGATAATAGATATTGGTCCTTAGGTCCACGTTTCCATCGGGGTGCCAATTGAAGAAGAAAACCACTTTTTCCCCATGTTGGCCGCTGATCTGATAATGGCCGCCATTTTTGTCCCCCTCTCTTTTCATGCCGACCAATTTTTGATCCTCCGTCCAGTGTTCGCCATCGGGGCTGGTCTCGTAATAGAGTTCACGCACCCCTGTGTACTTGGTAAACAAATGAAAAAAGCCTTTTCCCGGAATATATTTGGGTTGGGGATAAGTCATTTCTTCTTCTGTAACCTGCTCAAAGGAGTCAATGGAGTGGGGTGTGGTACTTCTGAACTTAAATCCCGGACGGCTGGTCCCCCGTCCGCTGACAAAGACCCAAATATAACCTTCCGCATCCATCGACAAGCTGGGATTGTCGTGCGGATCGTCCACGCCTAACTTATCATATACCACTGTAGGCTGGCTCACCAACTTGCTGGAATGGTCATAGCTGCCGATCATACACAACAGATATCTATCATCCGGGCCGGTGGTACCTCCATAAACAAAAAAAGTCTTGTTTGCTTCAGGAGAGTATATGGAGAGCGGTATATGCTTTGCGGTGTAGGTACCCAACCCGCCGGAATACTTGTCTCCATATTCTGAAAATTGGCCCAAAGTAAACCAAATGCCCTTATAGCCTTCGATCTTTTGGTTGTTTCGTAAAAGCTGCTCCTGAGCTAATGTAGGGCCGGAAAACAGAAAGGTAAAAATTGTTGCAAACAGAAGGCCTTGTTCCCTCATTACGTTGAGCTTTATTTTTGGTATATAAAATTACTATATATTAGATCACCTTATCCGCCGGAATACTTACTCAGCAGCATCAAATGAAAGCGGCAGGGCGGATATGCCTGCTGCCTTTTCTTGATTTGTCTCGTTTTAACCAAAGGCTGGTAGGCCCTTGGACTGCCAATCCTGTTTTTCTTTCTCTTTGTATTTATATACTTTAAACAAGAACACCAATTGGAGGATTTCGAATACAGTAAATACTATTAACCCCGGCACCGCAAAAATTACCGTCAAAAAAGCGACGCCGGAAATGATTCCCAAAACTCCGGCAGCCGATGCCAAGGACCCGAATTGAGATTGGTATCTCCATATACCAATGCCGAAGGTCACATAAAAACCCCCAAGTAAGATGGCTTTAAGAACCTGGATGTATATAAAGTCAATGTTGCCAGTGTAGAACGAATAGATGTCACCAGACAAAGTGAGGGTTGTCCCGGCAATGAGTAAGATGGAGGATAGCATCACCAGAGTATTGGGATGGACCAAACTAATGCGATAAAATCCCAACATAAACACCGCATAGGTTGCAATAACTGAGACCTTGATTAATGCATACCAATCGCCTACCATCAACTGGTCTTCAGGCTCTCCGATAACCGGTAGTAAATCAACTATACCCTCAATCAAAGCGAGCATAAAATATACAATCCCAACAAAAAAAGCCACTTTGATAAACCTCCGTTCCCTAGGGGCTTCTTCATTCGGCGCTTTGTCTTCTTCCTTTTCGATCACCAACGAGCTAAAATCATATTCAAGGGCATCCATAATGCTCTTTATTGTATAACTCCTTGGTGTTACCTCACCTGCTTCGATCCGCTGTATCGTGCGCACATTAATGTTGCAGCGCTCCACAAGTTCCTCTTGGGTAAATCCTTTGGCCTTTCTCAACTCGAGAATTTTATGGCCCAGTTCTGGTTGTTTCATCATTATGAGATTTGGTTTAACCATGGCAAGTTGTGATTTTCCCAAAAGAAACCGTCCGAAATCCATGCGGTTTACACCCGACATTTACCCGACAATCGGTGAATTTATCTATCTGGAGGTAATTTACTGTATTTAAACGTAATTTATATTTTGATGGGAGAGGTAGCTTAGACTCAATATCTCCCTCTCCAACCTTTTAATTTATTAAATATGCTAAAAGTAGTCAATCCATACAATAACGACTTGATAAAAGAAATTTCCTAAGCCGATGAGCATGACCTGTAAATGGCACTGTGCACGGCTTACGAACTTTTTTTGGATAGAAGCCAGTGGCTGGCTTCCTTCCTTCCTGTGTTGCGGTTGTAGTAAGGTCCTCGAGTCTAGACTTCATGATTTCTGCTGCTTTCTCCAAAATAGGGATGCGCATATGCGGAGCCAGATCAGGACTCGAAGTTGAGGTAATGCGGGCGAATAACGGGTAAAATACCGCCTAGGGGATCTCTAAGCTCAAATGCCTTTTTGGGGAAGGGACGAGTCCGGCATCGGATGGGTGGCATCCCCACACGAATTAAGAGATGATAAGGGAGAAGCTGACGATCGTTAAGAGCAAAGTGCTTTAACTCGCTAAACTATTTACTTCCCTACAGATCCATTCCACCTCCGCTTCCTTTAAATAAGGATGAAGCGGTAAAGAAAGCGTACTTTTTGATATTTTCTCTGCCATCGGAAAGGAATGATGGCTGCGGAAAGCTTCTGTAAGATGAATTGGTTTTGGATAATGGATGGCCGTGCCGATGCCCAGTCGTTCTAGATGCTTCTTCAAAATATCACGCTCCTCCGTCTGTATAGCAAATAGATGGGCATTGTGATCGTCCTGAAGTATTCCCTTAGGCAGTTTTATTCCTCTGGCATCTTGCAATTCATGCAAGTAAACAGCAGCCAGTTTTTTCCGGATTGCTTGCCAAGAATGCAAATACCTTAGTTTTACATTTAAAAAGCCGGCTTGCATGCTATCGATCTTGCTGTTTCTTCCTTGTAAGGTATGTACATCCCTTGAAGATTGACCGTGGTTTAACAAGAAGCGGATACGTTCTTCGATATTTTTATCCTTGCTAGTGATTAGCCCGGCTTCGCCCAAAGCTCCAACATTTTTTGTTGGGTAAAAACTAAAACAGCCCGTATGCCCAAAGGTGCCGGCACTCCTCCCCTGCAGCTTGGCACCAAAGGCTTGTGCGGCATCTTCAATAACTTTCAATCCGTGCCTGCTGGCAAGCTTCAACAACATGGGCATATCTACCATTTTCCCATACAAGTGTACCGGAATAACGGCTTTGGTTTTGGAAGAAATAACGCCTTCCAGGATTTCAGGCGTCATTAATCCCTCCTCATTCACGTCACAAAAAACGGGGCTTGCTCCGACATTGGCTACGGCTTCGGCTGTGGAAATCCAAGTCAGCGCAGGAACGACTACTTCATCCCCATGGCCTATTCCCAACACTTTTAAGGACAGTTCCAAAGCATCAGTACCATTGGAGCAGGAGATGGCATTCGGAAGACCCAACATCTTTCGAATATTTTCTTCCAGCGCATCCACCTCCCTGCCAGCCGAAAAGATGCCCTCTGCCAACACTTCGGAGAACTTCTCCTTAAGTTCCTCGCCGAGATGCTCATGCATGGTTCTTAACTCAAGAAATGGAATCTGTCGTTTCATCTAGCAATAGAGCCAATTTACCGGTTAAAAATTTTCTATTAAAGGTGTCAAGGTTCCTTTTTTCACCTTCTGGAAGCGCATTAACGCGCTCGTTAAGATAGGCTTCCATTTGCTCTAGGGCTTCGTGTCTGAAGACCATACCCGCGTTCGCTTCGTGAATGATCGTGGCCGAATCCCCCTCTGGATCTCCCAAGGCAATGATCTTCCGCCCTGTAGCCATGTATTCAAACAACTTGCCAGGGATATTCCCCTTGGCATTTTTAGTATTCGTGAGGATTAAAAGAAGAAGGCTGGCTTGCTGGTAATATGCAAATACCTCCTTATGGGAAAGATAGCCGGAGAAATCCACATGCAACCGCAGCCAAGGATCCTTCTGCACATATTGCTGCACCTGCTCGCTTACCCTCCCGACAAAAGTCAGCCTGACTTTTGTCTCACTGGTGGAAAATGCATTTTGGAAAGCCTCTATAAAGGGAATAGGATTCCTTATCGCATCAATGATCCCGGTGTACACCACATGAAATACATCGGCCTGCGGTGGAGTTTCCAAAAGATCCGGAAGGTCGGAGGCATCAAAGCCATTGGTAATCAGCTGGACTTTGCGTTTTCCGATACGTTCCAGTTCCCGCTTAAAGGTAGGTGAAATGGTGACTACCTCATTGGCCTCCTTTAACACAGAAAACTCTAAATTGTGATGCCAGTTCCTCACCGGTTTGAGCATGGGAAGCGTGTCCAAAAACTCCCATGCTGACCATGGATCCCGGAAATCAGCAATCCAAGGCAATCCGCTTTTCCTTTTCAAATTCCTTCCGATCAGATGTACGCTATGGGGTGGGCCGGTAGTAATGATGGCCTTGATGTTGTTTCTTTTAATGATATCCAGCAGAAAATTGACCGAGGGTTTTACCCAAAATACCCTTGGATCCGGCACGAGGAGATTTGCCCTCAACCATATGGCCAATCGGTCGATCAGGCTTTTCTTTTTGTTTTCCAAAATTATCCCTGGATCTTTTATCGGTGTCCTTTTTATTTTTCGAAAGATGCTGTAAGGCTCCCAAATGGGGAATTTTAGCACCTCAATATCCTTAGACACTTCTTGGAGCAGAGACTCATCGTTAAGTTCAAAATCAGGATTTTCCGGCGTAAATATCACCGGTTCCCATCCGTATTCAGGAAGGTATTTGGCAAACTTCAACCATCGCTGTACCCCTGAGCCTGCGCTGGGTGGCCAATAATAGGTGATGATCAGCACACGTTTCTTTTCATCCATGGCGTAAAGATAGGATTTTTGGGGAAGTAGGGAAGACTGGAGAGAGACTACCAAAAATGAAATTCACAGGATAGTTAATGTTCCTATTTTGAACGGCAGACTATACTTCTTGTCTTATAAACCCAAATAAAAAAGATTCGGGGTAAAATCGACATTCCTTGCAATATTGATTATTTTTAGCTTTTGGAAAACACAGTAACAAATGAAAAAAATCGCAGTTTTTACCTCCGGAGGAGATGCCCCGGGAATGAACGCCTGTATTAGGGCAGTTGTCAGAACGGGAATTTATCATGGCTTGGAAGTATATGGTATCATGTATGGCTATGACGGTATGATAGAAGGAAATATCAAAAGAATGCAATCTTTATCCGTCAGCAATATCCTTCAAAGGGGAGGGACAATATTGAAGTCTGCTAGAAGTGAGGACTTTAAAACCAAAGAAGGGCGGCAGAAAGCTTTTGACCAACTTCAAAAACATGGGATTGAAGGTTTGGTTGCCATTGGCGGGGATGGAACTTTTGCCGGTGCAAAGATATTGAGTGAAGAGTTTGGTATCCCGGTAATAGGCTGCCCAGGCACTATTGATAATGACATTTATGGTACGGATTATACCATTGGATTTGACACTGCACTTAACACGGCGTTAGAAGCCATTGACAAGATCAGGGATACCGCTGCCGCGCATGATAGAATATTTTTTATCGAAGTGATGGGCAGAGACAGTGGCTACATTGCCGTCGAGTGTTCGATAGGTGGTGGAGCAGAATTGGTGATGGTGCCCGAGACCAAAACCTCCATAAATGACGTAGTCAAATCCTTGAAAAGTCTTAGAAAAACAAAAACTTCCAGTATAGTAGTGGTTGCTGAAGGGGATGAAGAAGGCGGTGCCGCGCAGATCATGGAAAAGGTAAAGGGCATGATCAATGATAAAGACAAAGATTTCAAAGTAACTACCTTAGGCCATATCCAACGGGGAGGAAGTCCTACAGGAAAGGATAGGATACTGGGTAGCCGTTGCGGCTTAGCCGCGGTTGAAGCTCTGATGGAAGGGAGAACCAACTGCATGGCGGGGGTTGTGCACGACCAGATTGTCTATACTTCCTTTGGGGATTGTATCGGCAAAAGCAAGCCTCTCAACCCTGACTATATCAAGTTGCAAGATATTTTGAGCATTTAACTAATAAGAGTAATGGGATATATTCCAATTTTTCTCTATTTAGGAAGTTTTGTTTTTTTGTTTGTGATGGTTGTGAACAATAGCATCAAGAGCAAAAAGAAACAATACAGGCAATCCTTGGCCGAATTAGCGGAGGTACTGAAGAATAACAGCAGGCAGTTTCCGACGATGGCACCACTTGCACATCCTGTGACTTTGGAGGAGGCAGAACGCTATTATCTGGCTCTTAAGGACCTGGCAGGCGAGGAAAAACAACAGTTAATATCACAAAGAGTTAGACCCGTGCTGGGAAGAACCAGGCAACGCCAACACTGGTACAACAACATGTTGAAAACTAAGCCTTACAGCATGGTTGCAGGATTATTTGGCCATTCCCCTCTGTGAGTTTCTATTAAATCAACAATTTCCTGGATTTGGGAAGGATGAAACCAATGATAACCTTCATCCTTTCTAAACCAGGTCATTTGTCTTTTTGCATATCTTCTCGAGTTCCGCTTCAACAGCCTTACCGCTTCCTCTTTATCGTATTGATTCTCCAAATATCCGAATATCTCCTTGTAGCCCACAGTTTGCAAGGCATTATAATGCCTAAAAGGATAAAGCAATTCGGCTTCTTCAAACAAACCAGCTGCGATCATTTGCTCCATTCTTTCGTCAATACGTCCATACAGCTCCTCTCTGTCCCTCTCCAAAGCAATCTTGAGGATATCAAACGGCCTTTCAACTTCCTTTTTAACCCGGAAGCTGCTGTAGGGCATGCCTGTTCCAATACAGACCTCCAGCGCCCTTATTAATCTCTGGGGATTATTAAGATCCACTTTATCATAATATACCGGATCCAATTTCTCCAGTTTAGCCTGAAGGCCTTCAGTTCCATTTTGCTGATAATAAAGATTTAGTTCTTCCCTAACCGAACTTTCAACAGCGGGAATGGCATCAAATCCCTTGGCAACCGCATCCAAGTACAATCCTGAACCGCCGGTCATGATAACCAACGAGTGAGACTTGAAAAGGCCGTCTAAGAGCGACAAGGCCTCGGCTTCAAATTTACCTACATCATAATCGTCTGTAATAGAAAGGTTGTTAACAAAAAAATGTTTCGCAGCTGCGAGTTGATCGTCGGTCGGTTTTGCCGTTCCTATGTTTATTTCCTTAAAAAATTGTCTACTGTCGGCAGATAATATGCAAGTACTAAATTTTTTCGCTAGATTTATACACAAATCCGTTTTTCCAACAGCCGTAGGGCCTGCTATTATAAGGAGGGTTTTATTTTTTCTGAACAAGAGTAATCGTTTTATGGCTTGTCAAAATTAAGGAATTTAATGCATGAAAAACAAAAGGGTGCTGATTGTAGATGATAATGCCCTGAACCGGAAGGTATTTGAGAATATTATTGGTTATAGCTATCTTTTTGATGTGGCAACCAATGGGCTGGAAGCCATCGATTTGATAAAAAGAGCACATTATGATATTATTTTAATGGATATCCAAATGCCGAAGCTTGACGGTATCTCCGCTTTAAAAATCATCAAGGCAGAAAATCTGACCCTCTCGCCAATAATTGCCATATCGGCCTACTCCAACCAAGCGGATCGCGACTATTTCCTCAGCACGGGCTTTGACGACTTCATGGCTAAACCGGTGAGACCTAGGGATCTGCTAGAAGCTATTCACCATTATGTAAGCAAGTCCACAATGGTAGAAGGCAATACAGGTACAGAGCATTATTCGGACCTTGACGAGTCTATCATGGAAAAATTAATGAAGTACAACACCATCGAGAACATTAAAACTGTTTATTTAGACTTTTTGGAAGAGGCAGAAGGACTGGTAGAAGAAATCAAATATTTAATAGAAAATAACACGTTTTCTGAAATCCATGAAAAACTTCATATATTGAAAGGAAACTCAGGGACATTAGGTGCACAAAAACTTTTCAAGGCAAGTGTGATTTTTGAAAATAAAATTAAAAACGCAGATTTCGAAGGAATCATGCAGGAAAACCTCCTACTGGAAAAGCACTTAATAGCCTTTCGAAAGAATCTAGAAGAGCAAAAAATATTCTAACATGATCGATCAAAAAAGAGTGCTTGTAGCGGAAGACAGTTCCGTAATTACCAACCTGACAAAAAATGTTTTGTTATTCGAAAAGTTTCACATCACTTCTGTGAAAAATGGCCAGCAGGTCCTGAACAAGTTACAGAAAGAAAATTTTGATTTAATCCTTATGGATATCAACATGCCCATAATGGATGGTGTTGAATGCGCGAAAGCAATTCGTACACTGGAGAACAAGGAGAAAGCTTCCATTCCCATAGTTGCTATCACCGGCAATTATAAAAATTACACCTTGGATGATTTTAAGAAAATCGGAATCAACGATTACGTTCAAAAGCCGTTGGACTATGATTTGTTGCTGTCCACGGTCAAAAAATACACCAATCGATAAGAATGGCCATCAAGTATACAAAATCCTTTTTGGATAAAATTGAAAGTTTATTTGCTTCATCCGAATATATTCTCCGGTACGAAAAAGGAAACTTTAAGTCCGGATACTGTATTTTGAAAGAAAACAAAGTGGTGGTCGTAAATAAATATTTCCCTTTGGAAGGCAAAATCAACGCATTAATCGATATCCTCAAAGAGCTCCGGCTGAATCCAAAGGATTTTCATCAAAAGCCTGATCAGGACTTGTTAAAGGAACTCCAACAAACCCATCTAGAGCTTTGATAGTAACTTTTTTAGGAACCGGTACCTCTCAAGGTGTACCCGTTATTGGGTGCGATTGCGAAGTTTGTCTGTCTCTAGATTTTCGGGATAAGAGATTAAGGACATCCGTTCATCTTCAGGTCGGCGGGAAGAGTTTAGTAATAGATACAGGCCCGGATTTTCGACAGCAAATGCTCCGAGAACAAATATCCCGTTTGGACGGGGTCATATATACCCACGAACATAAAGACCATACAGCAGGGTTGGACGACATCCGGCCGTTCAATTTCAGCCAACAAGCAGATATTCCTATTTATGGACAGCTTCCTGTACTTAACCAGATCCGCGCAGAATTTTCCTACATTTTTGCTTCGCATAGGTACCCCGGTGTCCCCATGGTCCAAACCCACCAGATCTCAAATGAGAATTTTGATGTGGAAGGAATCAACTTCACCCCCATTGCTGCGCTGCATCACAAGCTTCCTGTATTCGGCTATAGGGTTCAGAATTTTACTTACGTAACTGATGCCAATTATATCTCTCCATTGGAAATGGAGAAAATTTACGGCACCAAAGTCCTTGTTCTGAATGCCTTGCAAAACAGCCCACACATATCCCACTTTAACCTGAAAGAAGCTCTGGAAATAGTTCGTGTTGTCCAACCTGAAAGAGCCTATTTCACCCATATAAGCCATAAGTTGGGACTACACAGGGAAGTAGAAGAGTCCTTACCAGAAAACGTCTTTCTCGCCTATGATGGGTTAAAAATCTCTTTATAATAATGCATCTTAATTATCATTTTCTAAAATTTCTTTGCCCCGAACTTCAAGCACTTATTCAAGGCATGGAAGTGTATGAATGCTTTTCCCAAAATAAAGACGAACTCATCATAGGCCTTTCGGACGGAAAGCAGGAGCGATATATCCGTGCCAACCTTAGTCCCGCATCGACCTGTCTCAGCTTTCCTTCAGAGTTTAAAAGAAGTAAAAAAAACAATGTTTCTCTCTTCCCAAACCTGATTTCAGAAAAAGTCACGAAGGTTCTAGTTTTGGAATTGGAGAGAGCTTTTATAATTTCTTTTTCATCTGATCAAGTCCTGCTTTTTAAACTGCATGGGTCGAGAAGCAATGTCTTGCTTTACCCAAAGGAAGATGCCCTGCCTTCCTCTATATTTCGGCACGAGATCAAAGTGGATCAGGAACTAAGGATAGATGATCTCAAAAATCCCAATGTTTTGGACTGGAACCGATTTGCAGAGCTTCAAGGAAACGCATCAGCTTTTCTCCCTACGTTAGGAAAACTTCCAAGACAATGGCTTAAGGAAAAAGGATATATTGAAGCCTCTCTTGAAGTGAAATGGCTATTGATGCAGGAGGTCATAGACATGTTAGAACACCCTCATTATTCCATCATCCAAGAAAAAGGCGATTACCTGCTCACCCTATTGCCGTCAGAGCAAGCACTCTTCGACACAGCCGATCCTATAGAAGCGGCCAATGAATTTTTCAAGTACGCAGTGGTTTACCAATCCTTTGACAAGGAGAAAAACCTGCTTGTCAAAAAATTGGAGGAGGCAAAAAAGAAAACGCAGGCATATTTGGATAAAACCTCAGGGAAGCTGCTGGAATTGCAACAAGGCACTCCACCAAACCATCTGGCGGACATTATTATGGCCAACCTTCATCAGATTCCTTCTGAAGTCGAGAAGATCACCCTGTATGACTTTTATCGGGATCAGGACGTTGAAGTAACTCTTAAAAGAGGGCTTAGCCCCCAAAAACAGGCTGAAAACCTTTATAGAAAAGGGAAAAACAGAAAAATCGAAATCCAGCAACTCCAGAAAAACCTTCAAGACAAAGAAAATTATCTGCTGGAAATCGAAACTCAGCTCGAAGAGATCGCCCACATTTCCCAGTTTAAAGCATTGAGGGCTTTTGAAAAGGAAAATAATTTTACTTCAGTCAAAAAAGACCAGCAGGAAACCATTCCCTTTAAACGGTTTGATATTGACGGCTTCGAAGTTTTGGTCGGTAAATCCTCCAAAGCCAATGATGAAATGTTGAGGCGGTACGTCTGGAAGGAGGATCTGTGGCTACATGCCAAAGACGTCTCAGGCTCCCATGTTATCCTAAAATATAAAGCCGGGCAACGTTTCCCCGCTCCGACCATCGAAAGAGCGGCCGAACTGGCAGCTTACTATTCCAAAAACAAGACAGAATCTCTTGCAGCCGTGATTTATACTCCGTGCAAGTTCGTCAGAAAAGTAAAAGGCTCCGCACCGGGAGCCGTCATGGTTGACAAAGAAAGTGTAATCATGGTTCATCCCACAGGACCGGAAAGACAGATCGACCAATAACTAAATAGGAACATATTTGCCATGGTCAAATTTTCCTTAGCTGGGAAACTGTCACAACTTTATACTCCTACCGTACCATTCTCACGGAGAATCCTGCTGATCTCTGCCCCGATCCGCATCAGATATTCATTTTCTTCCGCTGTAAAGTCATACGGTACAGGTTTGGCAATGCCCAGGGTTCCGTATAATTTTCCGTCCAACAGCATAGGTGCGGCAATAGACCCTTCTACTTTAGTCTCCTTGGCAGCAGGGCGCGCCACTCCTGACTCATCTGTCTGAAGATTACACATCTCTACAGGCTCTCGTCGTTCCGCAGCAATGCCTGCCATTCCTTTCCCTATAGGTATTTCGTGCATTTTGGGCAATAGAAAATCCGGAATCCCCTGTTGGGCCCGCAAAACTAGGAGCTCGGTCTCCTGATCGATGGTGTGAAACGTACCGGTAGTGCAGTCATAGGCTAGGATAATTTCGCCTAAAAGTTTGTTCCAATCAAGAAGAGATGACTCTCTTTCAAGAGCATGCAAGATCGCGTTAACTGATGACATAGTTTTATTGTTTAGTTGTCCCAAATATAACCAATGATTCAAGGAGAAAGTGGATTAAATGGGTTAATCGGGTCCAAGAAATAAGGATTTAGACCTTGAAGGGTAAGTTTGCTTCGCCATACCCAGACCTTGAACCTTAACCGCTTCTACCTGCAACTTTGCCCCTAGTTGTTTTTACTTCAAATAGCCTTTCAGCTCCCCCACTTTATCGCGATAGTCGTACTGCAGATCTTCGTGCATCTGGCTTAAAAGCCTTTCTACCTTCCCTACCTGTAATCGGTAAAGGTTTTCTATTACCGGGTGACGAAACATCAAATATCCATATTCGAATAACATTTCACAAAAAAAAGAAATCAGATCGATCTGGATGGGCTTATCCTTGGTAAATTTCAGGTACTTGTTGAGCTTCCTCCTTATTGCTTGTGCCGACTTTTTTGCGTGGTGGTAATTTCGAATGTTCCCACTCCTAAATTCATTAATCAGCTCCTCCTTCACCATATCAGAGAACAAATCCGGCTGGTCTCGGCCATACAGTTTGAAATACAAAAACATCTTGTTATCGGTACTGAACTTGCTTAGATCAGAGATCAAGTCAATCAGTTCGTTTTGGGACAAATGCTTCAGTTCCTTCTTTATCTCCGCTAAACTTGCTACTTTCATAGGCATGAAATATTTTGCTTCATCGTTTTTATAACAACTTGCCTGGTGAGGCATAAAAAAAGCCATCGATTAAGATGGCTTTTTTTATTAGGATAAAGAACAATTTAGTCAATCAATTCAACATTGACTGCATTCATTCCCTTCTTGCCTCTTTCTACATCAAACTTTACTTTGTCATCCTCACGGATTTCATCTATCAATCCACTTTCGTGAACAAAAATGTCTTCAGTTGAATCTGATGGTTTAATAAAACCAAATCCTTTGGTGTTATTAAAGAACTTTACTACTCCTTCTTTCATTATTATTTTTATTTATAAAGATGACAAATTAGTCAATCAATTCAACATTGACTGCATTCATTCCCTTTTTGCCTCTTTCTACATCAAACTTCACCTTGTCATCCTCACGGATCTCGTCGATCAATCCACTTTCGTGAACAAAAATGTCTTCAGTTGAATCTGATGGTTTAATAAAACCAAATCCTTTGGTGTTATTAAAAAACTTTACTACTCCTTCTTTCATTACTATTATATTAATTGTGTTGTTTTAATTATATTGATTGTCCATGGTCGGACCATGGCGTTGTCGTTATTTGGATTCTACTATTGTTATAAAATCGAACCGAATATTTATCTACCAATCTCATAGCTAGTTTTTTACAAGAACTTTTGCTGGCTCCATCGGCATTATTCCCAGTTGTCTGAGCATTCTTGTATGGTCCCATATTGCTTCGGCAAAGGTACTTTTGGTATGATAAGGTATGCCATATTCCGCGGCTGTACTGGAGACAATTACCGAAAGCTTCCTATAATGTACATGGCATACGTTAGGCAGCAAATGGTGCTCTACCTGATAGTTCAACCCGCCGATAAGCCAGGAAAAAAACCTGCTCGATGGCGAATAGTTACTGGTAGTCGCCAACTGGTGTACCGTCCAATTGTTGGCGATAAGTCCTTCTTCGTCTGGCAAGGGAAAATCTGTACTGGGCATTACATGGGCAGTCTGGAAGACAATGCTTATCGCAAGACCGGTTACAAAATGCATGCTGATAAACGCGAGGACAATAATCCAGGGTGCAAGCGGTACCATGATCAACGGCAATATCAAGGCATAAGTGTAGTATATAACCTTCCAGCCAATGAGTTTTGCAAGCTCATTTCTATACTCATTCTTTCCACTGAAGAAGCCCTTATTCTTGTATCGGTTGAGCCGAATAAAATCCTTAGTAGTAATCCATGAAATAGTAGAAAGTCCATAGAAAAACCAGATGTAGAAATGTTGGAACCTGTGTATCCAATACTTTTTTGCGTGGGGGGAAAAGCGCAAGAAGAACGGAGCATTCAGATCGTCATCGGCTTCATCTATGTTGGTATAGTTATGATGAAGTACATTGTGCTGGACTCTCCAAACGCTTGCGTTGGCCCCGATGAGGTTCATGGTGTAACCCATGTACTTATTTACCGTCTGGTTTTTGGAATAAGAACCGTGGATCGCATCGTGCATTACGCCCATACCGATCCCTGCCATTCCAAATCCGCTGGTAATATAAAGCGCAAAGAGGGCAATTGGGGAAGTAACTATCCCGGAAATGATAATTATAAAAGGAATGCAGAACAGTGAAAGCATCAAGATGCTCTTATAAATCATGCTTTTGTTGCCGTACTTGCTCAGATTATTTTTTTTAAAGTAATCGTTCACTCGGGCTTTTAACACAGTGGCAAACTCCACCCCGTTAACTTTTGAAAATTTTGGATTTTTAATAATGGGGATATTTAAATTATTTATGGCTTTTTAATCTCCTTGTTTATTCCCTGGAGGAATAAAAAGATATAGTGGTTTTACAGATTTGTCAATGACAAGATGTAAAAGTAACTTTTAGGGAGGCGTTAGTGGGGTAAATGATCTTTATGGGGAGGGTCTTAAATTTGTAGATTTAGATGCAACGATTATAAAACATGCACGCTATAACTTAAGTTCAAATAATAAATTTTTTAACGATAATTTCTGGTTTAATAAAATCAACAGGAAGAACAATTTCAATTTAAAATTCCTGGCAGGAGTGCTAAATCTCTAAAAACTCTTTCTTTATGACACCAAAGCTACGGCATATTCCTTACTATTCCTATTGTTAGATGAAAAACTGGAAAATAGACACCTATGTATTACCTTAGCTTTTATCGTCTAATGGTTAAATAAATATGCAGGAGTTTTGGGAATTTGATGTCCATCAACCCCTTGAGGATCTAAACGAGCCCTTGGGCTCTGGAATAATTAAGGAGTTGGTTGAAAAAAACGCCAAGGACATGGCGATCTACCTATCTTACTACTATAGAGGTGAAGGCGGATTAGTTGAAAATGTAGAATGGGCTGACGATCTTTATTTTGAAAATGCCACTTCGGGAAATTTTAAGGTAAGGTTTGATATTGTATATTTCAACGCTTGTCTGGATATTCATACAGGAAATAAAAACGATATGCTTATTTTTTTTAACCTTAATACAGCCAAGGGCAAATTAAGGTTAAACGGTCCCCATTGGCCGGAGCGGGGACCGGATGAGATTTAATGCACGCTGGCTCCTCAACAGCGCTAGGCTTGTCTGCTAACGTTAAAATCAAATGTTAGAGCTGTTTCACACTATAGCATCATCATTCTTTAGACGGTTGTACAAGGCTCCTACTCCAAAGTAATTGATTTAAACTCTCTGGTTAAACTGGTGAGGGACTCCTCAACTCCCATTCTTTCTAGGGAGGATGCTCCTACAAATCCATGGGCATCTGTCTGAGATAGTATCTGTCTCACATCTTCAGGCGTGTTGATAGGCCCCCCATGGGTTAAAAACAACAATTCGGAATTGATTTCCCGTCCTGCTTCTATGATCTGTTTCGTCCGTTCTACGGCCTCGTCCATACTACAGGAAGCGCCGACCACTCCTACAGAACCTCCTACGGTAGTGCCTACGTGGGCGATAATAGCATCTGCACCTGCCTCTGCCATTTGCTTTGCTTCTTCAGGTTTTGCTACATAAACAATGGAAAATAAATCCATCATAGATGCCAACCGAACCATCTCGACTTCCTTTTCAAAGCCCATTCCTGTTTCCTCCAGCACCCTTCTAAAATGGCCATCAACAATAGAATGGGTTGGGAAGTTATTTACACCGGAAAACCCCATTTCCTTGACTTTCAATAAATGGTGCCACATTCTCCTCCGAGGATCAGATCCGTGAACGCCACAGATTACCGGTATTTCCTCGACTACGGGCAATACCTCAAATTCCCCGATTTCCATGGCTACCGCATTGGCATCGCCGTAGGCCATTAATCCAGCAGT
>DATGMS010000303.1:0-3702 GCA_035307285.1 Cyclobacteriaceae bacterium | reverse complement strand
GAGCATTGGCCTCTTTTGGAGGATCTGGCCCAGTCGTTGGGGGCTGCTCTTGGCTGTTCCAAACCCGTGTCTGATCTAGGTTGGCGTCCGCACCATGAACATGTGGGGCAGACCGGTATAAAAGTATCTCCTTCTTTATATATTGCTGTTGGAATTTCTGGTGCAATTCAACATCTTGCCGGGGTAAACGGCTCAAGGGTCATTGTGGTAATTAATAAAGATCCTGAGGCACCTTTTTTTAAGGCCGCCGACTACGGGATCGTGGGGGACGCATTTGATGTTTTACCCAAATTAACAGAGGCTGTAAGAGCGTTAAAAAAATAACTTGTGGACAACACGATTGAATTAGAGATATTAGGATTATCATCAAATCATTCCCAATCGGGATCATTTACCCTTATTTTGGGAGAGGTTGAGGGGAAGCGGCGGCTTCCTATTGTGATAGGTATGTTTGAGGCCCAAGCAATTGCCATCGAAATAGAAAAGATTATCCCAAACCGACCGATGACCCATGACCTTTTCAAGTCATTTTCTTCCAATTTCGGCTTTGCCATAGAACATATTCTGATTTCGGATATGCGTGAGGGGGTATTTTACGCTAAAATAGTTTGTCATAACGCAACCAAAAGGGTGGAAATAGATGCTCGGCCTTCTGATGCTATTGCAATAGCAGTGAGATTTGATGCTCCAATCTATTGTTCCCATATGGTCATGTCTGAAGCAGCTATTGAATTCACTGAAGAAGATGAGAAAAAGGAGCAAAAGCCAGGTTCAACGGGCGGTTCAGGAACGAAGAAAAAATCAGATACCTCTCTCGAGGATTTTAGTCTGGACAAGCTTAGTAAAATGCTGGATCAAGCCATAAACAATGAGGATTACGAGAAGGCCGCACGTTTAAGGGATGAAATTAACCGTAGAAATTAAAAGAATTGATGAACGGCATTACCGCTTCTAATTAACCACTTATCTTTGCGCCCTTATTGTAGAAGCTAATGGCAGCATATTAATTACATGGAGTACTTTAGGGGGTTAATAGGTATTATTGCGCTGGTCGGAGTGGCTTTTATTTTTTCTACCAGTAGAAAGTCAATCGACTGGCGGCTGGTGGGGATCGGGGTGTTGATTCAAGCGATATTTGGTTTTTTAATAACGAAAGTTGATTTTGTAGCTGCTATGTTTTTAGCGGTGAGCAGGGGATTTGTGAAGTTTTTGAGTTTTTCTCAAGACGGTGCCATTTTTCTGTTTGGAGATCTGGCTACTAATTCCTTTGGTTTCATCTTCGCGTTCCAGGTCCTACCCACTATAATTTTCTTCTCCACTGTCTCGGCAGCCTTATATTATCTGGGAATATTACAAAAGATCGTTTATGGAATTGCCTGGTTGATGTCGAGGACTATGCGCCTCTCCGGAGCAGAGAGTTTGTCGGCCGCGGGCAATATCTTTCTGGGACAAACAGAGGCCCCTTTGTTGGTGAAGCCCTTCATACCTACTATGACGAGGTCTGAACTGATGTGCCTAATGACTGGAGGAATGGCGACCATTGCTGGAGGAGTTTTGGCGGGATATGTGGCTTTTTTGGGAGGAGATAATCTGGAGGAGCAGAGCACCTTTGCCGCCTATTTGTTGGGTGCTAGTATTATGAACGCCCCTGCCGCCATAGTAATGTCCAAAATTCTCATTCCTCAAACCGATGTTGATAAGTTGGACGATAGCCTCAAGGTGAGCGAAGAAAATATGGGGGTTAACCTTATCGATGCCATGTCAAGGGGAGCCTCTGACGGGCTAAAACTGGCACTCAATGTGGGTGGAATGCTACTCGCATTTATTGCCGTCATTGCTGCCGTTAATTATGTGCTGACAGGATTGATCGGCGAATACACCGGATTGAATGCTTTTGTGGTAAATTCAACCAACGGTACCTTCCAAGGTTTTTCATTGGAATATATTTTGGGCCAGATCTTCAGGGTGTTTGCCTGGCTGATAGGGGTGGAATGGAACGATACTCTTCAAGTGGGTTCTTTGCTCGGCCAAAAAACCGTTATCAACGAATTTGTCGCTTATCTTGGACTTGCGGAACTAAAGGAGGCGGGAGCTCTTTCTCCCAAGTCTGTTGTTATTGCCACCTATGCGCTATGCGGTTTTTCCAATTTTAGCTCGATAGCCATTCAAGTAGGCGGGATTGGGAGCATTGCACCCTCCCAACAGGAGGAATTGTCGCGATTGGGGATGAAAGCGTTATTGGCAGCCTCTTTGGCTTGCATGATGACTGCTTCCATAGCCGGCGCCCTTTATGAAGCGGGCTGACAGGTGATAAAAAAAGCCATCATACGATGGCTTTTTTTTAATCTTGAACTACGATTTTTTCTATTTTGTCTCCCTGTTTGATCTGGTCGATGATGTCTAGGCCTTCTACTACTTTTCCGAAGCAGGTGTGGTTCCTGTCAAGATGCTGGGTGTTGTCTCTGCTATGGCAAATGAAGAATTGAGATCCACCGGTATTCCTACCTGCATGGGCCATCGATAATACGCCACGGTCGTGGTATTGGTTGTCACCGGTTAATTCACAATCAATCTTATAGCCTGGGCCTCCAGTACCGTTTCCGACTGGGCAGCCGCCCTGTATCACAAAGTTAGGGATGACCCTATGAAAGTTAAGGCCGTCATAGAATCCTTCTTTGGATAATTTAATGAAATTATCAACTGTATTCGGAGCATCTTTCTCATAAAACTCCACTTTCATCACGCCCTTTTCGGTGTGTATTTCTGCTGTTTTCATAGAATTTTTTTTTTACAAAAATAGAGATAATATGAACGATTGAAAGTTTTTATTCAAATAATCCCTTTTACCATCACGGAGCATACTTCCAATGGTAATCTATACCTAATTAATGGTTCGATAACAAAACCATTAATCGTGGATTGATTCTTGATATACCTTCGCTTAAAAATCAACGATTATGGATAACAGAGAGAAATTGGATAAAATGGATAGGGCGTTGAGATTGCTTGAAGATCTTAAAAATAGCCAAGCTGCGTTAATTGAGAAGGCTTCAGTACTACAGATGGAGGCCATGTCATTTAATTTTTCAGAAATGGAGAAGAACATGGGGGATTTGCATTCTAGGTATGATGACTCCTTGGGAATGTTAGAGGAGGAATTGGAGAGATTTCAAACGAAGCGGGATAAGTTCGAAAAAGACAATGGCCTAACTGCTCCAGAAATATAAAACTGGTGCCATCATTTTTTAAACTTATTACTTTGCATAAAAGGGCTTTGCGGCAACTTCTTTCTTGCGCTGATTTACCTCACTGAAGTAACTTTTTCGGCTTATTGTTTCTTTTGTGGCATCGGACGAGCTGTTCGGCGATTCAATATCATTAGTTCAATTCAATGTTCTTCCCGTCCTTTTTTATGGATATTTCTGTCGAGATAGGGAAAATTTGACTCAGCTCGTATGAACCTTAATCTTCCTTTGGACATATTCATGGATAGAAAGTTGGCATCCGGCTCCCTATAGAAGAAAGTCCTTGTCAACCCAACTATATCTGAAAGCCAAAAACGCAAAAAGGAGTTGTCTTTGCTCAAAAAGGAAACATTACATGGTGTTTTTTTATATCTTGCGTCACTTGAATAAAATCATCATCATCATTAAATAGCTAATGTCGGAAAGCAGTGACAAATTTATAGGCAGGCAAAATGCC
>DATGMS010000302.1:0-3119 GCA_035307285.1 Cyclobacteriaceae bacterium | reverse complement strand
AAGAACCGTTGTCAAAGAGATATATGCTCTGGAAAATGAGCTCCCACATGGCGATTATGCCCGATACTATGAAGATGGAAGCGTGGCAGAGAAGGGGAATTTCATTTCGGGAAACCGGCAGGGAACGTTTGTGACCTTCTTTCCCAATTCTTCCGATACTCTGAGGGTCATCCATTTTGTTGATGGGAAAAGGTCTGGCCCGGCGATTACCTATTATACCAACGGCAATATCTCCCAAGAGGCTGTTTTCTTGAATGACCTACTGCAGGGGGAAGTAAAGACCTATTATAAAAATGGAGAGTTACATACCCGGGCTTTTTTCATAGACAATAATCCTCAGGGAAAGCGGGAGAGCTATTATGAAAATGGGCAGATGAAGGAATCTGCCGAACTAGCCGATGGGGTTCTGAACGGCAAGTTTGAACGCTTTGACGAGGAGGGAAATTTAGTGTCTCTGGCCCTTTACAAGAATGGAAATTTGTCAGGCCCTTTTCTATCATACTACCCCGGCGGGGAGAAAGAAAGTGAAGTCAACTATAAAGATGGGGTAAGACATGGGGCTTATGTGTTGTATTTTGAGGATCAAAAAATAAAGGAGGAAGGGAATTATAGGCAGGGCCAGCCCCATGGAACATTTATGTCCTACCATTACGATGGCAAGGTAGCGTCTGTCAGCAAATTTAGCCGGGGAAAGGCCCAAGGTGAATCGGTTACCTATCACCCTTCCGGAAAAAAAGCATCAGTCATCAGCCACGACAGACAAGGTAACCCTTTACAGGAAGAACAATTTTACGACAACGGGCAATTAAAGATGGCGGTGTCGTTCGTAAACGGACTTCAAAACGGACCTATGACTCTCTATTATGAAAGTGGAGAAATAAATGAAATCATTCCTTACACCAATGGGAAAATATCCGGTACCTACCGACGTTTTGATGAAGCCGGCGAGGTGGTTTTGGAAAGGATCTTTGAAAATGGCCGGGAAGTGAGCCAAGAAATCGACAGTTAATCTAAAGATTTTTAGCTTATCCCCCCTCTTGTCCCTATTTTTGCTATCAACAAGAAACCTATGAGTACTGCGATTAAAGAAACAAATTTTCAATTTACGGGTCAGACGGGATTTTATCGCGGTAAAGTCCGGGACGTCTATTCTTTCAAAGATAAAATTGCAATGGTGGCCACTGACCGGATTTCGGCTTTTGATGTGGTTTTACCCCACCCCATTCCCTACAAAGGGCAAATTCTGAATCAAATTGCAGCAGCCGCTTTAAAGGCTACTGAAGATATTGTCCCCAACTGGGTGATTGCTACTCCCCATCCAAATGTCACTATTGGCAAAAAATGTGATCCTTTTAAAGTGGAAATGGTCATTAGGGGATATCTCACGGGTCATGCTTGGAGAGAATACAAGGCGGGAAAAAGGGAGATCTGCGGAGTAAATTTACCCGACGGATTGAAGGAAAATGACAAATTGGCCAGTCCTATTATTACTCCTACCACCAAAGCCGATGAAGGACATGATGAAGATATCACGAAGGGAAAAATCCTGGAACAAAACATTGTCAGCTTTGACGATTATGCTGTTTTGGAAAAGTACACTTATGAGTTATTTGACCGTGGCACAGAGTTAGCAAGGGAAAAAGGATTGATCCTGGTGGACACAAAGTATGAGTTCGGCAGCTACGATGGGGAAATTTTGTTAATTGATGAAATTCACACGCCGGATTCTTCCCGATATTTCTATGCGGAGGGTTATGATCAAAGGCAGCTTGACGGAGAGCCACAGAAGCAGCTTTCAAAGGAATTTGTGCGGCAATGGCTTATCCAAAACGGTTTCCAGGGTAAGGATGGGCAACAAATTCCTACTATGACTGAAGAAGTAATCAGCGGGATTTCGGAAAGGTATATAGAGCTTTATGAAAATATCACAGGAAAGCCGTTTGTGAGAAGTGACGAGACAGATGGCGTGGAGCGGATTCAAAAATCCATCGAGGATAATATTGATAATTAATATGTGTGGTTGATTTTTAGAACCTTGGAGGTGGAAATCTGCACAGAGAAGTTGGTTTACTAAAATAAAAAACAAACAAAATGAGATATTCAGTAGATAAAAAAGAGCAGTACGTGATTTTCACTTTACAGGAGGAGAAATTAGATTCTTCTTTGTCACCTAAATTAAAGTCTGAATTGTTGACCGTCCATGCAGAGGGATACAAAAACCTCATCATGGACATGAGCGAGGTGAAGTATACCGATTCAAGTGGCTTAAGTGCCCTACTGGTTGGAAACAGAACTTTCAGCGAAAATGGGGGAATCTTCATTATTTCCTCTCCTCAAGAACATGTGAACAAGTTGATAAAAATTTCCATGTTAGACAAAGTCCTCAATGTGGTGGATTCCCATGAAGCTGCTGCGGAAGCGATCTTTATCCATGAGATTGAGAGCGAAGAAAAGGAAGAAGAAGAAAATTGAGCTTTAAAGTAACAACAGAGAATTAATCTTGGACTTTGAAGTAACGATTCTGGGATCCGGTGCTGCCTCCCCTGCTCACGGAAGAAATCAAACCTGTCAGGTGGTAGCATTAGGCAACAGTTATTTCTTGGTGGACTGTGGCGAATCCGCACAGATTCAGCTAAAAAAACATAGAATCAAACTCTCTAAAATTGATTTTATCTTCATTTCACATTTGCATGGAGATCATTACCTAGGATTAATGGGTTTGATCTCCACCATGCATTTGTCAAAGAGAGAGAAATTGTTGACTATTTTCGGTCCAAAAGGATTGGATGAAATCATCACCATCCAACTAAAACACAGCCACCTCAAGCTGCATTACCCTATAAAGTTTGTCCCGACAACTCACAAGGGTAAAAATCTGCTGTTGGATTTGAAATACATCCAAGTATTTAGTTTCCCTCTCAAGCATCGGATACCCTGTACCGGGTTCTCCTTCGAAGAAAAACCAAGACTTAGAAATCTGGTCAAGGAGAAGGTTCATTTTGCCAAACTGGAGATCGAAGCCATTTTGACTTTGAGAAATGGGATGGATTATTTGGATAAAGACGGCAACGTTAAGTATAGCGCAGCGGAATACACCCACCCCCCTGCCCCTTTACGCA
>DATGMS010000301.1:0-4201 GCA_035307285.1 Cyclobacteriaceae bacterium | reverse complement strand
CGGTACAGGAAGTCATAACTAGCATCATCCCTAAAGGAAGTAAGGCACTGGAAAGTTTAATTATCGATTTTCTCATAAAATAATACTATTGAATTTTTGACTTTCTCCGTCATTGCCAAATAGTATGCCAGACTAAAAAATGGCGAGTCGCTTTAGGAGGCTTTTCCGTAACCCGCTGATTTTCGGAGTAATTTATATCAGCTGGGGAGGAGGGCTAAGGTGACGTTTATTGTACCTCATCCAAAAAAAAGGTAGGTGTTGGCATCATTTTCGAACCATATCCGTATAGCCACTAACCGAAAAGGTCTGGTCAAAAATATTTCCTCCCCAAACAACCTTTTGCTATTTCAATTGATTTATTTCTAATATGTTTTTAAAACGATTTTCATTACTGTTTGTGTTGTTTACGGTTCTCAGCTCCGCCTATGGTCAGGAGCGATTCACGATAAGCGGCAATATTACCGACTCGGACAACGGGGAGGGCTTGATAGGCGCCACCGTGTTAGTCGAAGAGTTAAAGACCGGAGTGGTCACCAACGAATATGGCTTCTACTCGTTGACGTTGGTTAAAGGCGCATATACGTTAGCGATAAGTTACGTTGGTTTTGAGACTTTTAGAAAAACCATTGTCCTTGACCAAAACTTAAGGCTGAACCAAGAGTTAGTCTCGCAGTCTAGGAATCTCCAGGAAGTAGTTGTCACGAGTGAACGTCCTGACGAAAATATCAGATCGACTTCCATAGGAGTGAATAAATTGGATGTAAGAGAGATTGATGTGGTACCCGTTGTGTTTGGCGAAAAAGATGTCATCAAAACCATCCAGTTGCTTCCCGGGATTAAATCCAATGAGGGAGGCGGGGGCTTTTTTGTACGGGGTGGAAGTGCGGATCAGAACCTAATCTTGTTGGATGAAGCCCCTGTTTATAATGCTTCACACTTACTGGGATTCTTTTCAGTTTTCAATTCCGATGCCATCAAAGATCTTTCGATATACAAGGGCCATATTCCCGCGGAATATGGAGGTCGGGCTTCATCGGTGTTGGACATTAGGATGAAGGATGGAAATTCCAAAAAGCTCACCGCTTCGGGTGGAATCGGCTTGATTTCCTCCCGATTGGCTGTAGAGGCGCCTTTGGTGAAAGACAAGGGATCTTTTATCGTTTCAGGAAGAAGAACCTATGCCGATGTTTTCCTCAAGCTCTCCAACAATGAAGACTTATCCAATTCTATATTGTATTTCTATGACCTCAATGTCAAAGCCAATTACCGATTAAATCCCAATAATAGGATTTACCTATCCGGATACTTTGGTCGGGATAAATTTGGGTTCTCCGATGTGTTTGGATTCGATTGGGGCAATACCACAGCCACATTACGGTGGAATCACATATTTAATGATAAGCTGTTTTTAAATTCCACCGTTCTCTTCAGCGATTACAATTATCAGGTCAAGATAAGCGGCGACGAAGGAGAAAACAACGGTTTCCGGATCACCTCTGCCATCCGTGACTTCAGCATAAAAGAAGATTTTGATTATTTTATCAGCCCTGCCAACACAATGAAATTTGGTGTCAATGTCATCCGCCATGGTTTCATGCCGGGGGCTATAGAGACGGATTTATTTTCAGACGTTAATGCTTCCAGGTTACAGGAAAAATACGCTTGGGAGGGAGCGGTGTATGTGTCTAATGATACGGAATTTTCTGACAGATTCATGGCCAATTATGGATTGCGGTATTCTTATTTCGCCCAAGTGGGGCCGGGGGATATTTTCACCTATGATGAAAACGGAGAAATCATTGACGTCAACAGTTATGGTTCGGGAGATATTGTCCAGACATATGGAGGCTTGGAGCCTCGGATTGGCTTGACCTATGTATTAGACGAGGAAAGTTCTATTAAAACATCTTTTGGCAGAAACAGGCAGTACTTACACTTGTTGTCAAATTCCACTTCGGGTACTCCCATCGATTTATGGATCCCCAGCAGCAACAACGTCAAACCCCAGTTTGTGGACCAGTATGCAGCCGGATATTACAGAAACTTCAAAGACAACACCTTCGAAAGTTCTGTAGAAATATACTACAAAGACATGAACAACCAGGTGGATTATAAAACCGGGGCGGAACTGGTCTATAATGAAAACGTCGAATCCCAATTGCTTTTTGGCAAAGGCTGGTCATATGGTGCAGAATTTTTTCTCAAGAAAAATACAGGCGACCTTACCGGATGGATAAGTTATACCTGGTCTAAGACCGAGCGCAAATTCGATGGTGTGGATCAGGGGCAGGTATACCCAGCCAATCAGGATAGAAGGCATGACCTTTCTCTGGTCGGCATCTATCAATTGAGCAGAAAATGGACCTTATCGGCCTCCTTTGTTTACTATACAGGTAATGCCGTCACCTTCCCGATAGGCAAATATCAGGTGGAAGGTAAAGTGGTCAACCTCTATGACAAGAGAAACGCCAACAGGTATCCGGATTATCACAGATTGGATCTGGGGGCGACATTACAATTGAAAGAAAAGGAAAACTTCTCCTCCGATATTAATTTCTCCATTTACAATGCTTACGCGCGTAAGAATGTCTATAGTATTAATTTCAGAGAAGTAGCAGCGGACCCCACAAGAACAGAGGCAGTAAAATTATCTTTATTCAATATCCTGCCTTCTGTCACCTACAATTTTAAATTTAAGTAACCATGAAGTTGACAATTAAATCAGTTTTCGGCCTCCTGGCTTGTATAGCTTTAGTTTCCTGCGAGGAAGTGATTGATCTGGATTTGGGCAGCAGCGAACCCCGAATAGTTATTGAAGGAACAATTACTCCAGACGAGAGGCCTCATAGGCTTTTGATCAATCAATCTGTGGATTATGGAGAGAGAAACCAGTTTCCCCCAGTCTCAGGAGCTTCCGTCAGGATCAAAGATGAAGACGGGGCAGAAGAGATGCTTGAAGAAGTGGAGGAAGGGGTGTATTTAATCCAAGACCTACAGGGAGAAAACGGTAAAACTTATAATGTTGAGGTCGAGTATGGCGGCAAATCCTATAATGCAACGAGTAGTCTTCCAAAGACTGTTATTCCCCTGCAGTCTTTGGAATATGTGTTTGAGGAAGAGACATTATTTATCGAAGAGGGATATTATCTTACGGCGTATTTTCTGGATCCTGGGGATGAAGTAAATTATTACAGGCTTAAGATCTTCGTAAACGGGGAGCCTTATTATTTCGAAAGGGATGACAATTTAGTGAAGGACGACAATTTCTGGTTGGTCAACGACAAGTTTTTTAACGGAAAGACTATGGATTACGAATTTCCACACAAACTGAAGAAGGGTGACCGGGTGGATGTGGAACTACATCAGGTGGACCGTTCAACCTATGACTACTACAGAACCTTAGTTGACTTGATGGGCTTCGGCGGAGTGGCGCCTGCCAATCCCTTATCCAATTGGAGCAATGGTGCCTTGGGATATTTTGGAGCAGTATCTGTCACCTACGCATCCATTGTGATAGAGGAAGATTAAAGATAAGCTTAATAGTAACTACTCCAGGGTCAGTGCTCCAAGTGGTTGCTGTTTCTCATGTCAAGGCGGGGTGATTATAATTGAGGTTGATCGCCTGATAGCGGTATTGATCTCGTGCTTATTGGTGGTAGACATTGTAGCGTCGAAAGTGAGCTTTACCACAAAATCCAGCCATTCCGTCATAAACTGTGACAAGATGGTTACTTTTGCAGGGATAAACATGCTGGATTGATTTTTGTCAATTCGTTACCTTTGGAGATGGAAATGGAATTGGAATTTTATAAATATCAGGGAACGGGCAACGATTTTATCATGATCGACAATCGTGCCCAAGGTTTTGATGAGACAAATATCCCTTTGGTCACCCGGCTTTGTGACCGCAGATTTGGGATCGGGTCCGATGGACTGATTTTGATCAAGGAGAAGGAGGGGTATGATTTTGAAATGGTCTACTATAACGCCGATGGCAGCCAAAGCATGTGCGGCAACGGTGCCCGTTGCGCTGTTGCGTTTTCCAGATTTCTAGGCTTGTTGTCAGATAGTTGCCGATTCTATGCCATTGATGGTCCACATGAAGCGAGATTTCATCAAGGACAGGTAGAGTTAGGCATGAGCCCCGTGACAGGTATTTCCACTATAGAGGAAGATTTTTATGTCAACACAGGTTCACCTC
>DATGMS010000300.1:0-4058 GCA_035307285.1 Cyclobacteriaceae bacterium | reverse complement strand
GCACAGGAAGAAAGCCAATCAGGCATTAATTTCAGGGTGATCAGGTATGCCGATGTCCTATTGATGATGGCGGAAGTAGAGAATGAACTCTCTGGTCCCGCAGCTGCCCTTCCATACATTAATCTTGTAAGAAGCCGTCCAGATGTCGCCATGCCTCCCTATCCTACTGCACAATATCCGGTAGGAAATCAGCAACAAATGCTTGAAGCCATTATGCATGAAAGGAGAGTAGAACTTGCCGGGGAGCAAATTCGAAACAGAGATCTTAGGAGATGGAGAAGGGCAGGGAAACTGACCTCAGAACCGATCCCGGGATATACCGATAAGAACGATTTATTGCCGATCCCACTACAGGAAATCGACAATAACAACGCTTTGACCAATTCGGATCAGAATCCTGGCTACTAATAATGGGCTTTCGAAGATTGTTCACCTAGATGAATATTTCCGAGAGGCCTTTCTAAGCAAGAGACAATTTTAAAAGAAAAGGCCCCTTTTTCAAGGGGCCTTTTCTTATTGTTCCAATTCGTATTTCAGTGTCCTTCCTTTTTCCACCGCGGGTAGGCCCTCGGTCATCCATAAGGGAGCAGGTGCTCCTTTTAGATAGTGATCAAAAAATTGTGAAAGTCGGATGGACAGGTCTTTTCGGTTTTTTCTTTCTTTTAGGTTATGGTCTTCTCCGTTGTACTGCAACAGCCAAGCTGGTTTATTTAGTCTTTTCAAAGCCATAAACATTTCTATTCCCTGGTACCAGGGAACAGAGCCATCTTCATCATTGTGCATGATCAAGACGGGTGTATTTACCCTGTCCATAAAGAACAAAGGAGAGTTTTCGATGTAATAGAGGGGTTTGTCCCATAAGGTTCCTCCAATCCTTGACTGTGTCTGTTCGTATTGGAACATTCTGCTCATGCCGGTCCCCCATCGGATCCCACCGTAGGCAGAGGTCATATTGACTACGGGGGCACCGGATCCTGCCGCCTTGAACATATTGGTCTGGGTGATCAAATAGGCGACCTGATACCCTCCCCAGCTTTGACCTTGAATAGCCATGTTGTCTTCGTCCACAAATCCCTGTGCAACAACAGCCTGTACACCAGGAATAATGCTATTAAATGCACTCGGCCCAGGCAGGCCTAGTTCGTATTTAATGTCAGGCACAAATACCAGATAGCCATTGCTGACAAAATAGGGGATACTGATGATGGAAGCGCTTGGAACCGGTGCACGATAATTGTGGAGGCCGTCGGAATTCCGCTCATAGAAATAGACCATCATGGGGTACTTCGTGTCCTCGTTAAAATTCTCAGGCTTAAACAATAATCCCTGCAACGGCGTACCATCATTAGCTTTATACTCCACCAATTCTACCGCACCCCAGTTTACCTCCTCCTGTTGGGGATTAGAGAAAGAAAGCTGGTCCAAATTTTTCATCTCAGAATCAGTTGCGAATACATCGGGCGATTGTTGGTAGGTAGATCTCCTAACGATCAACTTATCGGCTTCTTTGGCCTTGGACAATCCGAAATAATTATGATGGCTAAATATTATTTCTTGTGGTGCCCTTTTACCCTCATAGTCGCCGTTGAAGTATCCGCTTCTTTTATCCCACTCATGGAATGCCCGTAGCATCAAAGTCCCCTTTGGATCGATCCCTTCTTCTTCATCGTCCAATTTAATCCTTCTAAACTCAATAGTTTGCTCCCGGCCTTTGCCCAAGGTGAGGTTGGTTGCCTCGTACTTTCCAGTGGGATCTATCTTCCAGATATCGTAGCGATCGTAAACCAAAAAGGCCTGATCACCCTCCAGCCATCCTGCTGATCCGTAACTTCCGGGAAAAGAAGGGGAATCATGAAGTTCATTGTAGAAATTGGTCCCTATAGAACCGGTCAGATCGATCAAAGCTTTGGATTTTAGGTCATAGCCCATCCACGTGCTATCACTACTGTCGTACCAGTAAGCATATTTTCCTTCTGGCGAAAGAACAGGGTTTCCGATTACATTTTTTTGGATCAATTCCCTCGCCCCGGTCTCCAGATTTACAAGATAGAGATCTTTGCCGATCTGAATGTCCCAACTATAGTTTCGCCTGTAGGGGGAGGCATCATAACCCAATATGGTTTTATGTTCATAGTGTTTATCAAACCGGAAATCATTCAGTTGTTCGTCTCCCAACTGAATGATCTTTTTACTTTTCAAATTGTAGCTTGCAAGATAGGTCTTCTTTTCTTCCCTAGATTTGTTGACCAATTGCATGGGCTGGATATCATCGTCCTGCCAGCCCCAAATATCCAAATTCACCCTTTCTTCATCCAAAATAGTGGTGTCGTCCTCATAGGGATAAGCCTCATAATCTGGAGCCGTTCCGAAATAGAGCCTGCTCTCATCTTTTGAGAAGAACAATTGGCCATGCTTGCTGACCATTCCTCCCGGTAGGATTTCCTCAGATCCTTGGCCTGCTACTTTTACTTTATTTTTTTTACCAATATCATATAGAGAAAGATCATAATAGGGCTTTTTGGCTTTCGCAGAGTCCTCTGTACTTAAGTAGGCGATGTATTTGCTTTCTTTCGAAAATATAGGGGATAGGTAGTCGGTTTGTCCTATATCTATAGATTCAGTTTCACCGGAATTAAGGTCTAATAAATGAAGCGAGGAGGTCGCTAAGGTGTCGTCAGTCGACTTGGCGAAGTACAAATAGTCTCCCTTTTCAGAAAATCCGTAAGATTTTACTTGCTCAAAATCCCAATTTTGCCCGCCATCAAAGCTCCGTACCACTAATTTGGTGCCTTCCGGTTTCTTCTTTCCTTTTTTTTCTTTTTCTACTTTAGTCGTATCGGATTCATCTTTCTGCTTGGGTGATTCTTTCTCAAAATGGATGGCCAACCAGTTCCCGTTTTCGTCAGGAAGTTTAAAAGATTTAACCTTAGCCAACTTCTCCATCTTCCCACTTTGCAATTCGAGGATAAACAGACTGTCCTGTGGCATATACTCTGCCTTGGTTTTCTTTAACTTCAACGAACGAACCGTATCTCGCTGAGCTTGGATCCTTCCGATCGCGTACCGGTTGTCATGTGAAAATGACCATCTGTCTGCTCTTGGGATTACATGTCTATCTTTCTGGTCGGGGCTTAGTATTTCCAGCCTTCCGTCGCCCTCTTGGGGAGTGACTTGAAATCCTACCCATTGGCCGTCTTTAGTGATTTTTTCCGAAGAGATGCTTTCCCACCCATCATAATCCTTATGGTTGAGCGGCCGCTTTTGTTGCGCCGTAACTGTATTGCATAAGAAAAGGATGAAAAGAGTGAAAACTATTTTTGCCTTTGCCATTTTTGAATTTTTTTTCCAAACTTAGCAAAGAAGGAGGTTACCTTCCTGGTTTTTTATATTAGTGGGCTGTTTTTGTTATAAAAATGTAGCTTTTCAAACAGGGGAAATGCAATAAATTAAAAAAATAAAGGACAAATAAGTAGGGTTTAGTGAGACCAAATGGATTACTGGTAGAGAATTATAGCTTCAATTGTGAATATATGATTTTTCATTCCATTTCACGACGAATGATAAATTTCGCTTTCACCAGTTGGTTTTTGACTGTATTTTTCGAAATCCGAAGTGCTTCGGCTATCTCGATGTAAGACTTCTGCTCATAGTAGTTCATTTCGAGAATCTTCCTCCGTTTTGGAGAAAGCAACTTTACAATTTTCTCCAGTTTATTCAGGGATTCTTCTTTGTCGTACTCCTCCTCGTTAAGACTCTGCTGGATTTTTTCCCAATACTTTTCCTTTAAGCTATTATTCTTCTTCAGTGCTTTCAAATAGTCAAAAACCTCATTACGAACGGCAGTAAAAACATAGGAGTTGAAGTTAAGCTCCGGCTTGATATCCTCTCTTTTCTTTAACAGCTTCATGAATACCTCGTGGTAAATGCTTTCCGCCTCTTGCTCGTCCTTTATAATTGAAACGGTAAATCTAATAATGGGCACACGATAGAATTCGTATATTTGATCATAGGCAAAACGGTCTCCATTTCGGAAATTTTCCAGTAAGATTGTGTCGGGC
>DATGMS010000299.1:0-19363 GCA_035307285.1 Cyclobacteriaceae bacterium | reverse complement strand
CCTTCTATAATTTTTCTTCTTCCCACACCGGCGATGCAGTTGCAAGCAAGCGATGGGGTATAGAAGACATTCTCTGTTAGCCAAAATATATTGGCTGAGCCAGCCTCTGACACAAATCCCTTGTCATCCAACAAAATCACCTCGTCCATTCCAAGTTCTTTTCTTTCAATGTTGGCCATCACATAAGGCAGAGCATTTAAGGTTTTGCAATGGCTCCAGGGCGAAGGTGAGATCGCTATCGTTGTACTGACATAAGCATGTCCTTTAATTTTTATAGGCTTGTCCAGATCCTGAACAACTATTAAGTCTTTGGCTCCATTACTCATGGGGGTGTATTTGCCCAAGCCACTACGGAATACATTCCAACGGATCCTTAAATCCTTTTCGGTGAACTGTGCCTGCAATAACTCTTCCAGCTGTCCTATCGATAAACTGGAGGGTTCTATTTTTAATGTTTTTAACCCAGCTTCAAGCCTTTCTCCATGTTCTTTTAAAAAGCGGATCCTGCCATTCTTGTACACCATGGTTTCAAACACCCCGTCCCCAAAAAGAGCCGCCCGGTTTATCCCAAGATTATCAGTTTCTATTAACCCTTTCCCTAGGCTGAAAATTAAGAGTTGTGTATCGTTTCCGTCCATTCACTTGTCCGTATACGGTCATTATTTAAGTATGACCTTTTTTCGAAGAATGTTAAAATTAATTAATTTGTACGCATTCGGGATTCTCGTGGAGGAATTATAAATATAAATTTGCAATTTGTGCGTGAAACGATAGTTTAGCATTAATATTGGCGATCTGGTTCCTGTCTTTGGAGATATTGGTGAAAAAGCTTTATTTTTAGATCCAGGTTGAGGAGTAGCGGTGAGTTTCCAAACACCACAAGATTTTATCCAATGATGTGCCTGTGTTAAAGAGACATCATTCAGCTACAGTGTATTAATAGGTATACCTGCTTACATTAATAATTATGAAAAGAAGAAATTTTTTGTTGGTGATTTTGTTTCTGATGTTTTCTCCAATCCTTATGGCGCAACAAGAGGATGTAAGTGCCCTTTCGTTGCAGGAGGCGGTAAACATTGCGGTGGAAAACAACCTAACACTTAAGAGAAGCCAATTAAACCAACTCAATAATGAAGCGAGCCTGCTTGAGGCAAGGGGACAGCGATTGCCATCCTTGTCGGCCTCCGCATCGGGACGTTTTAACTGGGGTAGATCTATCAATCCCGTCACCAACCTTTTTGAGGCCCGACGGATTGGAAATATAAATCTTAGTGCCAATACCAACTTGACTATTTTTGCAGGAAACCAGATTACCAATTCAATACAGCAGGCGAAGATTAATGTAGAAGCTGGGAATCTTAATGTTGAAGCGACACAGAATGATATCACTTTAAACGTCATCAATCTTTTTGTCAATGTAGTTTTCGCCAAGGAGCAGGTTAGCATAGCAGCATCTCAGTTGAAGATATCCGATGAACAGTTGCTAAGAACGTCAAGACTCGTGGAGGCGGGGTCTCTTCCCTTATCAGAAAGGTTAGAAATGCAGGCGCAAAAAGCTACCGCTGAATTGGAGGTTATTAATGCCAACAACAATTTGCGATTGTCAAAATTAAACCTTTCCCAACAACTCTTAATTCCTTTCTCAGATGGGTTTGACGTTTCAGTACCTGATTTGGAGGCAGAGGACTATCCTCTGGAAGGTGTAAATGCAAATCAAATTTATGCAATAGCAGTGGAGTCAATGCCGCAGGTCAGGTCTGCAGAACTGTTAATAGAGGGCGCTGAATATGGCGTTAAAATCGCTAAAGGTGCCTATTATCCTACTTTGGGGTTGGGAGGCAATTTGTTTTCAAACTATGTTGATCAAGCGGCATTCGGAAATCCGGAAAGTTTTGGTACCCAGATAGACAACAATCTTTCTCAAGCATTTGGACTCAACTTGAATATCCCAATTTTCTCAAATTTCAGGAACAAGGCAAGCCTTCAACGGGCGAGAGTGCAAAGAAACTTAAGCGAAATCCAATCTTTGGAGGTCAAGAACCAGCTGAGGCAGGATATCGAAACTTCCTATACCAATGCGTATGCTGCCCGCCAATCCTACCAGGCCTCGCTTACTAGAGTGGCTTCATTGGAGGAGGCTTTCAGAATGGCCCAACAACGTTTCGATGTGGGGGCGCTGAATTCAGTTGATTTTCAGGTAGCACAAAATAACCTGTTTGGTGCCCAAGCGGATTTGCTGAATGCTAAATATGAATATATCTTTAGGGTGAAAGTCCTTGATTTTTACTTAGGGAATCCCATTACTTTATAAAACTATACCATGGCCAAGAAGAAGTCTAATAAATTAATTTACATTTTGCTGGGAGTTGTAGCATTCTTGATCCTTTTTGCCGTGATCGGAAAGTCTGCCGGATGGATAGGTGGGGAAGATGAAACAGAGGTTGAAACTACCGAAGCTAAAAGAACCACGATCATCGAAAAAGTCAGTGCTTCTGGAGTGGTGCAACCGGAGACAGAGGTGAAATTAAGTCCTGATGTAGCGGGTGAAATTATAGAATTAAATGTCAAAGAAGGGGATTCAGTCAAAATAAATGATCTTTTGGTGAAAATCCGTCCGGATAATTTTATTTCCGCATTGGATAGGTCAAGAGCAAATCTAAATCAGCAACTGGCTAATCTAGCCCAATCTGAAGCTTCTTTGAAAAGAGCGGAGGTCCAGTTTACCAGAGCTGAACTGGAATTCAAAAGAAACGAAAAGCTTTATGGCGACAAGGTCATTTCCGATTCCGATTTTGAACAGGCCAGGGCAGATTTCCTATCTGCCCAAAATGACCTAGAGGCTGCCAAACAGACTGTGGTTGCTGCTGAGTACATTATTAAAAGCTCACAGGCTACCGTAGATGAGGCAGCGGAGAATCTTCGATTAACCAATGTTTACTCTCCCGTAAGTGGTATCGTTTCGAATTTGTTGGTGGAGCAGGGGGAAAGAGTTGTGGGTACAGCCCAGATGGCGGGAACGGAAATGATGAGGCTGGCTGATCTTAATAATATGGAAGTAAGGGTGAACGTCAATGAGAATGACATCGTGCGGATATCAAGGGGCGACACAACCATTATTGATGTGGATTCTTATACGTATAGCGGAAAGAAATTTACTGGTGTCGTCACCGCAATTGCCAATTCCGCCAATGAAAAGGCTACACTGGATGCTGTGACGGAATTTGAAGTCAGGATTCGGATTTTGAATAGTTCTTATGCTGATCTAATTTCACCGGAAAACAGGTATCCATTTAGGCCTGGGATGACGGCGAGCGTTGAAATTATAACCCAAAAGAAAGATAATGTGTTAGCCGTCCCTCTTTCTGCAGTGACCACCAGGGAAGGAATGAACCTAAGCTCCGAGGATGGAGCTACTGCCAGGTTGAAGGAGCTCGTGTTTGTTGTGGAAGGAAATACAGCGAAGATGGTAGAGGTTAAAACAGCGATATCCGATTTTGAGAATATAGAGATCGTTGAAGGCATCACGGAAGGCCAAAGAATTATCTCCGGGCCATACTTTGTCATCAGTAAGGAGTTGGAAGATGGAGATCTTATTAAAACCGTCGAAAAACCGGAGCCAGTGGCACAAAAATAGGGTGGGTTATTCTGTTATAAGGTTATTGAGTTATTAGGTTCAAATATCGACAAAGGTTTAGAGCGATGGTATAGCGTTCTTCTGGCGTATGATCGGTTTAATAACCAATAGCCCAATAACCAACCACCATTCTACCACTTCTTTAGTTCTTCATAAATCCGGTGGACGGGTAAACCCATCACGTTATAGAATGATCCGATCATTTTGTAAACCGCGACATATCCAATCCATTCCTGTACACCGTATGCACCGGCTTTGTCATAGGGCTGAAATTTCTCGATATAGCCGAGAAGCTCTTCCTGTTCCATTTTCTTGAAATGTACCTCCGTGCGGTCATCAAAAATCACCGTTTTTCGAAGGTCCATCAGACATACGCCCGTGATTACATGATGAACGTTTCCTGAAAGTTTTTGAAGCATTTCTAAAGCTTCCTTCTTATCAGCGGGCTTGTTCAATATTTCTCCCTGAACAACCACAACCGTGTCAGCAGTAATAAGTAGGTCGTTTTCTTCCAATTCCTGACGGAATGCAAGGGCTTTTTTTTCCGCCAGATATTGCGGCACTTGGCTGATGTCCATTTTCTTTGGGAAGTCCTCTTCCACCTCCTTGGTTTGGGTGATGAATTCCACTCCTAAGCCTTTTAATAATTCCGTTCTTCTGGGGGATTTGGAGGCAAGAATAATGCGCTTATTTTTCAGTTGCTGGATCATAAAAACATTTCGTAAGGGAAACTGAATTCTTCTTCGGCGATGGAAGCGAAAATCAATCCGGACACAGCTTTAGGATAGAAATAAGTTGATTTTTGAGGCATGATGTTGCCACTTTGGGCTACTTCCATCACTTCTTTCATCGTGACCCCCTTGGTGATCACTGCTAAGTCAACTTCTCCAGAAGCCACCCTATAATGACAGCGGCTTAGGTTCCTTTCATAATTAATATTGTTGGAAAACCGTTGTTCATGCCTTGGTATATTTAAGCTCTTTTCTATCAGAAAATAATGCAAAACCTCTAAGTCAAGGTTTTTTATAACCTCAGGAATATCTCTCGGCATCTCATTTAATGCTTCTGGCTTCAATCGGATTTTATAGGCGGAATTCTTAAATATAAGCCCGAAAGCCCATTGCTTATTAAGGATCAAGTCCCCGATCTCCTGAGGGTCTGCTACTTCCCTGATGGTAAAGTAGGAGGACAATTTGTGCAGCAGTTCAAGCTCTGATAAGCGAGCATCGTATATCAACCTGTGGGTAGGCAGGATTTTCAGACCTTTGGCAGCGGAATTGGTGAGATACATCATATGATAGTTGTACCCTTCTCCTCCATTATGCGAAGGATTTGCCGACTTTCGTTGGTTTCTATGAGCAATCGCCCCCTCATATCGGTGATGTCCGTCGGCAAGTACGATGGCTTTATCCCGTATAAGGGCACAGAATTGGGAAATGATCTTCACATCGTGTATGACTCCCAATACTTCCCTGACGCCTTGATAATCCTCTATGTCATAGAGAGGATCTGAGACAGCCTCATCCATGTACATTTCCAAGCGGAATTCGGGATCATCATAAAGACCGTGTGTCGGACTCGTCTGAAATTCGGTATGGTTTAGGAGCCCCGTCCGGTCATTTACCGCTTTTTCAATGGTATCTTCATGTCTCAGCACTGACTTTTCTTCCCAATCATATGCCTTGATGTGGCATATAAAACCTTTTCTGCAATACTCTTCATCTTCACCAGAAAGACGGAAATACTGGTAGTAAACGTAGATGCCCGGAAGTTTATCCTGAACGATCACCCCGTTTTTTTTCCACCGGTCCAAAGTCTCCCTCGCCGAGAAGGCGGGGTTTGGCCCTTTAGGAACGGAAAGGTGGATACTGTTATTTTCATTTTTGTAGAGCGCCTCCCTTTGTTTCGGAGAAACTACATCAAAAAGTGGCGATGTCAATTCTTCTATTTGGGCACTTAAGCCAGGGTGGTATCTCCAGGCTTTTATCGGCAGTATTTCAGTCATTATATAAGTCTATTTTTCCATTTTGATGGTACAGCTCCAGACATGCTTAAGGCAGCTCCAGACATGTCGGGCTTGTTTTTTTCGTAGAGAAAAATCCCTACGGCCGCCAGTATTTCTGTTTCTTCTTTCGAAAATCCCGTTTCCAGCATTTCTGGGGAGAAGAATCTTTCGATGAATTTAGTGTCAAATTCCCCGGTAAGGAAGGCTTCATGTTGCATCACAAACTTACAAAAGGCCAAAGTAGTTTCTAGTCCAAGGATTTGAAATTCATCAATAGCGCGGATCATCCTTTCAATTGCGCCTTTTCTGTCATCGTGATAGGTGATTAATTTGCCTATAAGAGGGTCGTAATGAATGGGGATTTCCATCCCCTCCTCAAACCCATCGTCTACCCTTACCCCGGGTCCTTGCGGTCTTTTATACGCATGCAGCATACCTATGTCGGGCAAAAAATTGTTTTTAGGGTCTTCCGCATAGACCCTCACCTCTATAGCATGACCTCGGATTTCCAAATCCTCCTGAACAAAAGAAAGCCTTTTTCCTTCCGCAACAAGGATTTGTTCTTTTACAAGATCCTTGCCCGTGATCAATTCCGTTACCGGGTGCTCGACTTGAAGCCGGGTGTTCATCTCGAGAAAGAAGAAATCCAGATTCTCATCCACGATAAACTCCACGGTGCCTGCGCTATAATAATTACAGGCTTTGGCCACCTTGATTGCCGCCTCTCCCATAGCCTTTCTTTTCTCCTCGCTTATCACAGTAGAGGGAGCTTCTTCTATCACCTTCTGATGCCTCCGTTGAATGGAACATTCCCTTTCAAAAAGATGAACCAAATTTCCATATTGATCTCCTAAAACCTGAATCTCTATATGCCGGGGCGAGGTTAGGTACTTTTCTATGAAAACACTTCCATCGCCGAAGGCTGATTCCGCTTCACTGATTGCCCTCTGCATTTGGGATTCGAAATCATCTTCTGATTCCACAATCCTCATTCCTTTTCCCCCGCCGCCCGCACTGGCCTTAATTAATATGGGATACCCTATTTCCAGTGCCTTGTTTTTTGCGGTTGGAATATCAGATATGGCTTCCGCTGTCCCTGGCACCATGGGGATATCATATTGAGCCACTGCTAGCCTTGCAGCTACTTTATTGCCCATTATTTCTATTGATTCGGGCGAAGGCCCGATAAAGATAAGTCCTGATTCTTGGACTTTCCTGGCAAAGGAAGCATTTTCAGAAAGGAAGCCATAGCCGGGGTGGATCGCATCTACCCCAAGTTCTAACGCAACTTGGATGATTTTATCCCCAAGGAGATAGGATTGGGAGGAAGCCGCAGGTCCGATGCATACTGCCTCATCCGCAGTTCTAACGTGCAGCGCACTTCTATCCGCTTCACTGTATACAGCAACGGTCTTAATGCCCATTTCCTTAGCAGTACGGATGATCCTGAGGGAAATTTCACCTCTATTTGCAATTAAAATCTTCGTTATCTTTTTCATGCTGGGAGAATCTACAATAAGTATGAGGTACCACGAATTAAAGGATAATTAAACGAAGTATAAAATCGGGAAAGATGAAATCTTGGGTTCTTGCAAATTAAATGAGCAACCGAGGATAAACGGGAAAGATTTTTGAAATGGTCTTGATGTTTTGTGATATAGGACAAAAAGTAGTAGTTTTGAGGGTTTTAATACATGATTTAGCACATGGTCTATTAAGACAAAGTAATTCATAATTAACGATTTAGGCATTGGATATATTCGAAAAATTGCAAATTAACCTAGGCCCTCTTGGCAAGCATGCAGGGGTCTCTGAGGGTTATTTTATGTTTCCTAAACTTGAGGGGGAGATTGCACCCCGAATGATGTTTAATGGGAAAAAGGTATTGACCTGGAGTCTAAACAACTACTTGGGTCTTGCCAATCATCCTGAAGTTAGAAAAGCTGACGAGGAAGCGGCCAGAAAATGGGGTGCGGGTTACCCCATGGGGGCCCGGATGATGTCGGGTAACACCGATCTTCATGAAGAACTTGAAGCAAAACTAGCGGCATTTGTGGGCAAGGAAAGCGCCTATTTGTTGAACTACGGCTATCAGGGGATTATGTCAGCTATTGACGCTATCATTGATAGGAAGGATGTTATCGTCTATGACGCTGAGTGCCATGCATGTATAATTGACGGCCTTAGGATGCACATGGGCAAACGCTTTGTGTATCCACACAACGACATGGAAAGTCTGGAAAAGCAACTTCAAAGAGCTGAAAGACTTACCAACGAGACTGGAGGGGGTATTTTGGTCATTACAGAAGGTGTTTTTGGTATGACTGGAGACATGGGGAATATCAAAGGCGTAGTAGAACTTAAAGAAAAGTATAATTTTAGGTTGTTGGTAGATGATGCCCACGGTTTTGGCACTATGGGTAAAACCGGCGCTGGAGTAGGGGAGGAACAAGGTGTTCAAGATCAGATCGACCTTTATTTTTCCACTTTTGCCAAGTCTATGGCCAGTATTGGCGCATTTATTGCAGGAAATGAGGAGGTAATCCGTTATTTGAAGTACAATATGCGGTCACAGATTTTCGCAAAGTCGCTTCCGATGATCATGGTGGAAGGTGCATTGAAGCGTTTGGAATTGTTAATGAACAAACCGGAATTGAAAGAAGATCTGTGGAAGGTGGTAACAGCTCTACAAAACGGGCTTAAGGAGAAAGGCTTCAACATTGGAGCTACTACCAGCCCCGTGACACCGGTGGTGTTAAACGGGACCGTTGGCGAGGCGGCTACCTTGAGCAAGGACCTTAGGGAAAATTACAACATCTTCTGCTCGGTGGTGATTTATCCTGTGATCCCCAAGGGAATGATCATATTAAGATTGATCCCTACGGCGGTCCACACGCTTGAAGACGTCAACGAAACCATAGCTGCTTTTGAAGCAATTAAAGAAAAACTTTCAAGCGGCCAATATAAAGCTTCAGCCTTGGCCACCTCTTTTGGGGAATAAAAATCCCCAATAAACTGCAAGGCGCTGTTGTTTTATAAACATTATACTTATATTCAATCGAAAATTAATATTATCATCAACCTAAAAATTAACTTTTATTATGAACAGATTCAGCGAAATTAAAGATCTCATAACTTCTTTGGAAGGCGATTTTGAAAAATTCTACGATAAAAAAAATCAGGCAGCCGGAACAAGAGTAAGAAAAGGAATGCAAGACCTTAAGAATTTGGCCCAAGACATCCGTAAGGAGGTTCAAGATATCAAAAACGCAGAAGGATAAAACAGAAAAAAGGTGATCGTTAGGTCACCTTTTTTATTTGCTTTACAAGAACATGGGTCTAAATTTTTAGTGACGCAGCTTGGATTCTTTGGCTTAGGGACTCACTTGCCTTCAGTAGAGGAAGCCTCACTTCATCTCCACAGAGACCCAAATGCATCATCAGGTTTTTTATTCCGACAGGATTGCTTTCTTCATACATCAAAGGGTTTATCTCCAACAACCTAAATGTAGCTTCTCTAGATTCTTGTTCTGTTCCGTGAACGATAGTTTTTAATAGGGAAGGATAAGCATTGGCCATAACGGAAATCACACCTTCTCCACCAATCGATCTTATGGCAGTACCTAGAAGATCATCTCCCGAAATCAGGATAAAGTCTTCAGGTTTATTGGCGGCAATCCACATACATTGTTCCAGATCTCCGCTGGATTCCTTCATGCCAATGATGTTCTGGTGTTTGGCCAATTCCAAGGTGGTTTCCGCGTTAACATTCGACATGGTCCTACCGGGTACATTATACAATAGGACTGGAACTGGACAGGCGTCGGCTATTTGTTGGTAATGCATAGCGATACCTTCCTGCGAAGGCTTGTTGTAATAAGGGCTGACAGAAAGTATCGCATCTATGCCTGAAAAGTCCGTGTTTTTTATTTCCTCGAGTACGGATTGGGTATTGTTGCCGCCAATTCCATATACAATTGGTGTCCGGCCGTTGTTGACTTTGAGGGAAAAAGCAAGTACTTCTTTTTTTTCAGAATTCGTCAAAGTTGCTGTTTCCCCTGTAGTGCCCTGAACGACAAGGTAGTCAATACCCCCCGCTATTACATGCTCTATGACACGCTCTAAACCAGCATAATCGATGGATTTGTCCTCTTTTAGCGGGGTAATCATTGCTACGCCGGAACCTTTAAAATTCTTCATTCAGATAACTCGCTTTAAATATTTTAGTAGATGTTCCATATTGCCCTTTTGGCCCATGTCCTCTTTTGCCAACATCAGGTCTAGGTAGGGCTTATGGCTTTCATTATAAAATCCAACGGAATAGGATTTAGGGTTCAAATATAGAAGATATAAAGAAAAAACGTTTAGGTTTTCCGCAGAAGCAATAATTATATCTGCTTTATTTTTAATAAAATGGGTGGTTTTATCTTTCGGTTTTCCTGTAAGGGTAAAATCTCTATGGGAAAATGCTTCTTCTGCATCTATATGGTCATCGTAAAAAAGCCCGGTTATTTTTGTTTCAGGGTGTAATAACGGCACAACTGCTTCTTTCGCTTCATTCAGTTCCACTTGGGAAGAAGCAATAATTCCAACATTATCTATCTGTTCTATCGAGGGGCATGCCTTAGTTGAATGCTGTGCTTCGGCTATCGCTTTTTTAATAAAATACTCCGTGATCCATTTCATGTTATCCTTGGGAAGATAATCCCACCATTTTTAAGAATTCTTCTTCCGAAATCAGTTTAATATTTAGTTTCTGGGCTTTTTCTTTTTTGCTAGGGCCCATTTCCTCTCCTTCCACAATGAAGTCAAGCGCTTTTGAGACCGATTTTACATAAGTCCCGCCTTGGGATTCGATGAAGTCAATAATTTCATCTCTTTTAAAATGGTTGAATTTCCCGGAGG
Source organism: Cyclobacteriaceae bacterium (assembly GCA_035307285.1). Taxonomy (GTDB): domain Bacteria; phylum Bacteroidota; class Bacteroidia; order Cytophagales; family Cyclobacteriaceae; genus DATGMS01. The sequence continues at coordinate 8,819 of DATGMS010000299.1, read as the reverse complement.
CGAGTATCTTCAGGTTCGCTAATTTATCTCCAATTAAATCAGGCGGCTTTTGATCGGATTCAAACCGTAAGCCATGGGCTTTTAGGCGACGGATTACCTCTAGATTTTCTTCGCTGGAAAAAAAATCCTGAAGGCTCAAGACCAAGGTCTCGCCCACGCCATTTATCTGAAGAAGTTCTTCAGCACTTGCGTTCTTTAGATTTTCTATATTTATAAAATGGCTGACTAGCAATTTTGCGGTATTCTCGCCGATGTTTCTGATACCTAAGCCGAAGAGCACCTTCTCGAAGGCTTGGTTTCGCGAAGCTTCGATACCATCAACCATGTTCGAGATGACCCCTTCCTGAAAAGTATTTCCTTTTAGCTTTTTCAATTTTTTGAGAAAATCGCTGCTGTAGTCGCGACTGGAAGCCAAGTAGATGTCATGCAATGTGGGATAACGAAGGGACAATTGTTCATATTCTTCGTCTACAGCCTCTTTGTTGGTCATGAGGGAGAGAACAATAGCAACAGGGACAAAATCTTCTATCTCGTCGAATTCTTCCCGATCCAAGAAGGCCATCAATATCTGGATGATTTGGGTGTTCTGCTCGACCTTCTTTTTATTCAGCTTAATAGTGTCGATAAACAGAGAAAGTTTGCCCCGAAGATCAACATCTTCATAGTCTAGCAAGAATTGGTCAACCAAAGTCAGGGGGATTTGATCCGTCAAGCCATAAAGAACTTTTCGTAAGGAAATGTACAAGTGGCCCTCACCGTCTTTAAGGTACTGTTCCGGATTGATCTCTAATCCCAACAATGCTTCTTTTTTTTCTACCAGATCATAAATGTCTGCAGGATTGATTAGATATCCATGGTCAATAAGCGCCCGGATCCTTTCTGTACCCAGAGAATCAATATCCATCGCTCTTTTGGATACAAAATGTTCGATCCTTCCCAGGATCTGTGGAGGGCAGGTTTTGATATTGGGACAAAAATGTTTGGCTTCTCCAGGCTTTCTTTCCAGTTCAGTACCACATTCGGGGCATTGTGTAATATAAGGAATGGGTTCACTTCCTGGAATACGCTGTTCCATGATGACCCTTGTGATTTTTGGGATGATTTCGCCCCCTTTCTCAACGGCGACCGTATCCCCAACGTGCAAGCCTAAGCGCTCGATTTCGTTGGCATTGTGCAAGGAGGCACGCTTGACCGTCGTCCCAGCTAGAGACACTGGCGACAAGTTGGCCACAGGCGTAATGGCCCCGGTCCTGCCTACTTGATAGGTGACAGAAAGCAACTGGCTTTCCGTACTTTCCGCCTGGTATTTATAAGCAATTGCCCAGCGCGGAATTTTGGCGGTAAATCCTAATTCTTCTCGCTGGTCATAGTCGTTGATTTTCAGAACGACGCCGTCCGTATCCAAAGGCAACTCGAAGCGTTTCTCCCGCCAATATTGGATGTAATTGAATACGGATTGAATATCGGTGCAGTTTCTGTAGGTGGGCGAAACATTAAATCCCCATTTTTCGAGAAGGGAAATGGCTTCGTTGTGATGGCCTACCCCAACATCTTCACCCAGGAGTTGGTAGAAGTAACAGTTAAGTCTGCGCTTGGCAACGATGCCGCTGTCCTGCATTTTTATGGTGCCCGAGGCAGCATTTCTCGGGTTGGCCAATAAGGGCTCCCCTTTAGCTTTCCTCTCCTCGTTGATCTTGAGGAACTCCTTCTTGGGCAGAAATATCTCGCCCCTTACCTCGAACTTCTCTGGTATATTTTTCCCTTTTATGGAAAGTGGGATATTCCGTATGGTCTTTACATTTTCCGTGACATTATCTCCCCTCACTCCGTCCCCGCGGGTTACTGCACGCACCAGCTTCCCCTGTTCGTAGACCAGGCTGATGGCAACACCGTCAAATTTCAACTCACAAAAGTAAGTGTAGATTCTGTGGTCCAGGATTTTTGCTACCCGGTCATCGAATGCGACTAATTCTGACTCGGAATAGGTATTCCCCAAGGATAACATCCGATAGCCGTGTTGGCTGCTTTCAAATTCCTTGGTGATCGTTCCTCCAACTCGCTGTGAGGGACTATCCTCCAGTAAAAACTCCGGGAATTGCTGTTCCAATTGCATAAGCTCCTCCATGAGTTGGTCAAACTCAAAATCAGAGATTTCGCTTTTATCTTCCTGATAGTATAGATGGTTGTGGTAATTGATTTTATCAGTAAGCTCAGCGATTCTAGTTTTTGCTTCGTCTTTAGAAATGGGATTCATGGTTTAGAAGTGGGTTAAAGGCAGATGAGCTATACTGTAGCTAATGATACGGAAAAATATAAATCCACTGGCAAGCGCAATAGTTACAACCCCTATTCCTCCTCTTTGCCGAACGCCTTCAGAATATCCTCTTCCGTGGTCCTCAACTTGGATTTACAATCTTTGATCAGGCTGCTGGCTTCCTTGACGAGTGCAGAAAGTTCATCGATGCTATTAGTGTCTTCTTCCAGCTGTTTGACGATTTCTTCAATCCTTTTAAGCGTTGTATCGTAACTGAATGTTGAATTATTGGTCATGACTTGTTATTTCCTCAATGGTACTTGTTATTTTTTGGGTAAGGGTAAAGGTAGTGATTTTATCGCCTTGTCGGACACCTGCCTTGTGGATCGGGAGTCCATTTGATTCTGTTCTTGTATATCCTCGTTCCAAATAATAATAGGGGCTCAAGCGCGTCACCTCCTTTTCCAGTCCCTGTAAGTATTGCTTTTGATGTTCAAGCTTTAATCTTACATTCCTAATCAAGGAATTTTCCCAATTACCCAACGCCATATTTTGCATTTTTATATTTTGCAGGGCGAGGGAATTTAATTGATGACCATTGCTGTTAAGTTTTTCCTTCGCTGTGGCCAATTTGTATAGAAACAAGTTTTTAAGAAGGTGTTCTTTGTCCCTGATCATTCTATCTTCCCTTTGAAGAAAATTACCAGTAGTCCGTTCAATTAGTTTTAAATTTTCCCGAAGCTGTTCCTCAAAGTCTCTGAATCCGGAAAGGACAAACTCTGCCACGGCGGTAGGTGTTTTCATCTTGGCATTGGCCACTAAATCAGCGATACATTCATCCCTTTCATGGCCTATCCCTGTGATAACGGGAAGGGTTGTATTGGCAATTGCTTTTGCCAGGTCATAGTCGTCAAAGCAATCCATATCCGTGGTAGCTCCGCCTCCTCGGATAATGATCAACAGATCAAAGTTTTTATAGTACAGATCTGCCTCGATGGCCGCTATTGAATTGATAATGGAGACAGAGGCCTCATTGCCTTGCATGGTGGCCTGATAAAGCTCGTAATGGACTTTGTAGCCGGAGGGATTGTTATCTAACTGATTAATGAAGTCGCCATAGCCGGCTGCGGTTGAGGAACTGATAATCGCCAGTCGTTGTGGCACCAGCGGCAAAGGATACTGTTTGTTGAGGTGGATCAGGCCTTCCCTGGTGAGTCGATCGATGATCTCCTGCTTTCTTTGGGCCCTTTCTCCAACCGTATAGTTGGGGTCAATATCTTTGATGGTGAGGCTAAGGCCGTATATCTCATGGAATTGTACATTAACTAAGGCCAATATCTTCATCCCATGGGAAATATTTTGCCCCGTTGTAGCCATAAACCTACTTCTAATGCCCTGGAAGGTATAGGACCAAATGTTTGCCTTTATTTTTGCCGTTAAATGGTTTCCTGACTTTTCTACAAGTTCTAAATACCCATGGCCTTTAACAGAATCCCGCAACTCACCTATTTCAGCGACTACCCAATAGCTTGGTGAAAGGTTGCGGTCCAGGGTTTGGCGGATCAGTTGGTTTAGTTCTGATAGTGAGAGAGGGCTTTGCATAGGGCAAATTAACAAAAAAGTAGGGAGAGGATAGCCCTTCAATAGCTATTATTCTCCTCTTTCGGCGGGAAAAATAGCGCTTCAGTTCTCCTTATCCCGTTTCTGCATCCGATAGATATGCCGTGCAAAGTCTTTGTTTACGTCATCGAGTTTAAAAGCCTGAATGGGTGAAATCACTGTAACGATGTTTTTCAGAAAAGCCTTGTCTAAATCCAAGATTTTCTGCTCAACCTCAAATCTCCGCTCGATAAGTTCAGCCGCTTTTTGGTCAGACATCTGTGCCTCACTACTTTTCTCCACTCCATTCATTTCCTTCATAAGGGATCTCTTGGCTTTCGAGTGCTGGTGGTACAATGGCCAAAATTTTTCCGCCTGTTCAGGTGTAAGATCAAGCCTTTGGGTGATAAAGGCCACTTTTGCGGATTCTAATTTTTCTTTGTTGTACGTAGACTTTTCGTCCTCTTGTGCCATCAAGGGTAGGGAAAACAAGAACATCAGCACGTAGATAGCTGCTTTTTTCATTTCTAAATTTTATTAATAATCAAACTCTCCCAAAGGGAGCGACTCGTCATTTGGGCTGTAGCTGGCCCACTCTTCCGCAATAATAACATCAAGCAACTCGTCTGGGTTTTCAGAGAAGCTCAATACGTCTTCGGCATTCCAAATGCCGCTGTTGATGTAAAATTCCACTTCTTGATCCATTTCAGCTTGGAGAGTGGCTTCACTGAATGGAGGCTTAAAGATAAAAACAGCCACTCCCATTACCAAGATCGCAGCAGTGGCCATCCTCGTAAGGAAAGCTTCCCTATTCTTCGCATTTTTAACACGGACAATACGTTCCGGTAGGGCATCGAAATAGCCTTCAGGAACTTTGTAAATATTGTATTTTGGGATCTGGTTCATAATTACTATTGGTTAGACAACCCTAAATGCCAAAGGTTTATTCGACTCATTATTATCAATGCTGTTGGCCATCGTGAATGCCATCTAATTTAATGGCTTGTTCTATTTTTTTAACGGCATGGTGGTAGCTGGCTTTTAGCGCTCCTATTGATGTGTCTGTAATGATGCTCATTTCCTCATAGCCTAAATCTTCAAAATATTTCAAATTGAACACCAGGCGCTGTTTCTCAGGAAGCTTCAAAATTAATTTTTGCAATGTTTTTTGAATATCGTCGCCGCTGATATGGGAGGAATTGTCTAGGTGTTCTTCCATGGCCTGTTCATGATCTTCTATAGGGAAGAAGAAGTGCCTTTTCTTTTTTTTGAGGAAGTTGAGGCTCTCATTGGTTGCTATCCGGTAAAGCCAAGTAAACAATGAAGAATCTCCCTTGAATTTATTGATATTTCTGAATGCTTTGATAAATGTGTTTTGGAGGATGTCGTCAGCGTCCTCGTGGATAATAACCATTTTTCTAATGATCCCATACACCCGCTCTTGATAATTTTCTATCAAAACTTTAAACCCTTGATCCCTCGTGACCGGATTTTTTATCAACTCTAATACTTCAGTGTCGCTAATGGGAACCATTTTTATCTTAGACAGCTAAGCTAACTATTTGTTTAAATCAAAAAAAGATTTGCTCAGGAGAATAATAAAAATTAAAAATACATTTGCTCTGCATTTAATAACTATCTACTTTTGCTCACCCTAACCGCGCACGTGGTGAAATTGGTAGACACGCCACTTTGAGGGGGTGGTGCCTTAACTGGTGTGGAAGTTCGAATCTTCTCGTGCGCACAAAAGCTTCAAACGTCGTTTGAGGCTTTTTTTGTGCGCCTACTCTAGAAAACATATTCCCGTCAAAACCATCCCGCAGACTTTCTTATCTTTGGGGCGGAAAAGATTCATGTTTCCGGGAGGATTTTCATACAATGATTGTAAAAGCAGAGATAATAGCCATAGGTGATGAATTGCTATATGGGCAGATTGTGGATACCAACAGCCACTGGATCAGCCAAGAGCTGGATCTTATCGGAGTCAAAGTTGTACATCGAACCACAGTGGGAGACAATCGGGAATCCATCCTGTCCGCATTTAAAGCCGCCGAACAGCGAGCAGACATTATTCTGATCACTGGCGGACTGGGACCCACCAGCGATGATCTCACCAAGCCGCTATTGGCTGAATATTTTAATTCGTCCATTGAATTGGTGCCGGAAGCATTAGAGGACGTCCGTAGTTTTTTTAGCAAAAGAGGCCGAGAACTGACAGAATTGAATAGCCTGCAAGCCCACCTTCCCGCCAATTGTACCTATGTACGCAATGACGTAGGCACAGCTCCAGGAATGTGGTTTGTAGAGAACGGTGCCGTGTGGATGTCAATGCCTGGTGTTCCCCACGAAATGAAAAAGCTAATGACCGACTTTGTTCTTCCTGAAATAAGAAGGAGATTCGAATTGCCGGTAATCTACCATAAGGTGCTTAAAACGGTCGGCATAGGCGAGAGTTGGCTGGCCTCCCTGATAAGTGACTGGGAGAAGCAACTGCCTGAGCATATAAAACTTGCATACCTGCCGTCTCTTGGCGAAGTGAAGCTAAGGCTAACAGCCGTAGGAAAAGACCCTCAGAAGATGACCGACGACGTGGCGGAACAAACAGATAAAGTTTCTCCATTGTTAAGCCAATACCTCTATGGCTTCGACAAAGAAACACTTCCTGAAGTAGTTGGACGGCTTTTGCAGAATAAAAATAAAACAGTAGCTTTAGCCGAAAGCTGTTCTGGAGGGTTTATATCCCATATGATTACTACCATACCGGGAAGTAGTTCTTATTTTAATGGGGCAGTTGTCCCTTACCACAACCAGACCAAAATATCAGTGCTGGGTGTAAGGGAGGAGACATTGGCGAGTTATGGAGCGGTGAGCGAGGAAACTGTTAAGGAAATGGCCAAAAATGTCAGGGAAAAATTCAATGCTGATTTTGGACTGTCTACCAGTGGAATAGCAGGGCCTTCAGGAGGATCGTTGGAAAAGCCTGTAGGCACAATTTGGCTAGCCTGCGATTTTGAAGGAGGGGTAGTGACTAAAAAACTACAACTTTCCAATGACAGGGAAGTAAACATACGTTATACTGCCGTATACGCATTGGATTTGCTGAGAAAATGTATCGTTGATAGAGGTTGAGGATAAAATATACAATGGGAAGATATGAATTTATGATCCTTACACACCAACATAAAGAAGTAGTATGGCAACTATAGAAATGGTAATGCCCCAAATGGGAGAAAGCATTATAGAGGGTACCATCCTCACTTGGTTAAAACGGGAAGGGGATACGATCGAGCAGGATGAGTCTGTGCTTGAAGTGGCTACAGATAAAGTGGATACTGAAGTACCGGCCACCCATGCAGGAGTTTTAAAGACAATACTGGCCAAAGAAGGTGAAGTTATCGGAGTAGGAATGCCAATAGCCATTATAGAAACGGAAGATGAAAATGGAGACGTGACGGAAAACGCTACAAAAGCTTCTCCCAAACAAGAGAATGTGACTTCCGTCGGGCAGCAGAAGATGACTCCTCCCAATAATACCGTGACCGTAGCCCCCTCCCCAATGGTCTTGGAAGTAGATGATACCAGGTTTTATTCCCCCTTGGTAAGGAATATTGCAAAGGAGGAAGGGATTACAGCTATGGAAATGGCAACCATCCCCGGTTCTGGAAAGGACGCACGCGTCACCAAACAGGATATGCTAAATTATCTTGCTACCCGGTCGGAACGTAGCGCTGGGAGCGGTAAGTCTAATTTTCAGCCAGCATCAGAGGTCCAAGGCGGAGACGAAATAATAGAGATGGATAGGATGAGAGCCATGATAGCCCAAAGGATGCTTGATTCCCAGAGAATTTCTGCACACGTGACCTCCTTCGTGGAAGCAGATGTCACCAATATGGTCCTTTGGAGAAATAAGAATAAGGAGGCATATAAGCAGAAAGAGGGCGAGCCGATTACTTATACTCCCTTCTTCGTACAAGCCATTGCCAAAGCGATCAAAGATTTCCCGATGATCAATGTATCGGTTGAGGGAAACAAGATCATCTATAAGAAGGAAATCAACATTGGTGTTGCCGTGGCTTTACCCTCGGGCAATCTTATCGTCCCAGTTATTCGCAGGGCTGATCAGCTGAATTTAGTAGGTTTGTCGAAAAAGATAAATGATTTGGCTGCTCGGGCTAGAAATAATTCCTTAACCCCGGATGAAGTAAAAGGAGGAACTTATACGCTGTCAAATGTGGGTACATTTGGAAACGTCATGGGAACCCCTATCATTGTACAACCTCAGGTGGCCATATTGGCTGTTGGTACTATTACGAAAAAACCTGCTGTTATTGAGACGCCCACTGGGGATGTGATTGCCATTCGACATAAAATGTTCTTATCTCACTCTTATGATCATAGGGTGGTTGACGGCTCTTTAGGCGGACAGTTTGTCAAAAGGGTAGCGGACTATTTAGAAGCGTTTGATTTGAATTTTGACTTTTAAAAAAATAAGAAAAGGGTTGATTACGATAGCTATCAGCCCCTTTCTTATTTAAGTCGACGCGACGGCAAAAAAGCAGGATTAATTGCCCATGCTTTCAAAGCAGCTCCTAATGGTTTCCGCAATATCTTCGATTTTTACAGGTTTAGCCAAATGACCGTCCTTTCCTTCTCGATATTGGTCGTCTGCATCTTTATCCAATACGTTTGCCGACAGCCCAATGATTTTTATAGCTGGCCCATTCTCCAATCCTCTTATCGCCTTAGTTGCCTCGGCACCGTTCATCTTGGGCATCTGGTGATCCATAAAAATGATATCATAAGATTTCTGCAGGACCATGTCGATTGCTTCCTGACCATTTTTGGCAATATCGGGTTGATAGCCCATCTGGGTAAACACGATAGACATGAACTTGCGGTTAATTTCATTGTCCTCTACCAACAATATTTTCGCAGGAAAATGTTCTGAAAATCCACGGAAGTCCAT
>DATGMS010000298.1:0-5941 GCA_035307285.1 Cyclobacteriaceae bacterium | reverse complement strand
AAAGGGCGCGCTCCATTCATGGCTGCCCTTAATCAAGCGGGAGCCCAAAATCTTCACATCATCGGCTGTCCGTTCACCAGAGCCTTGAAACCAAGCCGTTAACAAATCCCCATTGGGAAGGCTCACGATGCTGCTACCATGCACATGTTGCTCCTGAAGGGCAAATAGGAGACTTTCTTTCAGCACCACCTGTTCTTTGGGGACTACCTGGCCCCAGACTGCGGGAATAATTAGCTGGAAAAAAAAATAAATTGCTAAAACTGGTTTCATAGTGATGGTGACGACGGGGATAAATTGAATGATATGTTCCTTTTTAGAAACAGTAACTATAAATCAATACCGCACCTGGGAGCGGCCCGGGTGCGGTACTATTTGAAGGATTCGCTGATAGGAAATCAACTTATCAACTAACATCCACAGTTATTTCACTTGTTGCCTTCTTTGCATAACCTCTCGCCAGGTGGTGAGTATGATCCCTTCCTTTTCTATAAATTCTTTTAGACCAGGATCTGTCATGGCAAGCATATCGGCATATCTGGAGCGGCCGGAACCACTGATGTATTGGAAGGTCTCAGTCCTTTCGCTGCTATGGACAATGACCATGGCAAGACCCGGCTCCATTTCTTGCAATATTTTAATGCATTGTTCCGCCTTATATCTGCCCCATTCTTCATCGCTGACCTCATGCTCAGGCTTCCAATTGCCGCTGATGGTATGGAGATCATCCAGCACCGGCAATCCGGCCTTCCAGATCATCTGACCTACCGCAGGGGTTTTTCCCAATATTTTAGGCTTAGGAAGTTCCATTCCCTCTTTGTATTTCCCTTCTGCCTTCAGTTGCCTCACCACGGGAAGGTTCATGGATTCGGTGAGCAATTTGTTGTTACCTCCGGGAAACATCACTGGAATATTGTACTCCATCCCCACCTTGATGTACTTTTCCAAAAATTCATCCGTGGCAAAAAGCGTCCCCATATGGGAATCCATGTGGGTGGGCTTCAATCCCAAGGTCAATGCCCTTTCCACTTGGGCACGGATTTCCTTCTCTACATCATCGGCAGAGGCGTGTTGCACCACTTCCTCCACCGAGCTCCAAAGGTTACCTTCTATATCTACCAGACTCGGGACCTGAGATTTGCCGGCCACGGGACCCCAGCGGTAAGCTTTCCACTCAGAAGTAAGGACCAGATGCAGTCCGGCATCCATTTCGGGATGTTCTATGGCATACTTGGCCATGTCGGCCGCCCAAGGGCAGGGCATCATAATACTACAGGAGCTCGAAACTCCCTGTTCGATAGAGACCTTAGCACCGATATTGGATTCATAGGACATCCCCGCATCATCCACATGAAAGATCACAACCTTAGATCCTGTCGGATAACCAAGCATTTCTGCATAGGTTTTTTCTTGTGCGAAAGCAGATCCTATGTGCGCCATAAACATTAACAAGATAACAATTGACAGTTGGGAATTCATATTAAGGTTATTTTGGTTCAACGCTTATTCAAAGCTTACTTCTCCTTTCCAAAAAGTTATCCGGTCCCTATTCCAGGTATAAGAGGCGATTAAATGTTCTCCGTCGTAATAAATCGATGGATAGGAAAGCTCGTCATTCCCTTGGCCTTTTTCGATATCATATTTTATAGGCCAAGTCTCTCCGTTATCGTTGGACACCGCTACAGTGATGGGATACCTCTTCCCCCAGTTTTCCCCGACAGGATTGTAAATCAGGGCGATTGATTCTCCCGAAATGTGGGCGACATCAATGCCGCTGTTATTGTTCGGCAATTCGGTTTCCACTATAGGGCTCCAAGTCTTGCCATAATCCTCCGAATCGCTTCGGCAGATTTTACCCGATGAGCTTCTCATCAACATGTGCACATGGCCTGGTCTGGATTCCCATAAAGCCGGTTGGATTACTCCTTCTCCCGTAATAATATTTCTATCCATGGCTACCTTTTCCGTAGCATTCCAGGTTTTGCCCCCATCTTCGCTCCGGTCGATAAAAACATCCCATACCTTGTTCAATTCTGTAGAGGCAGGCGCCAACCAAGTCCCGTCCGACAGGATGATGGGGCGGTTTCGGACAGGGCCACGCCCGCCTTTATCCCCTGCCACCAGTTCTTGGGGCTCAGACCAAGTCTCCCCATTGTCATCGGTATACTGCACCCAAGTCTCCCAAAAATCTATTTCCTTTCCTACCTTAAAATAAAGATAAACCCTGTCTTCCGGGGTACGGAACAGCACTGGGTTCCAATGAGGATCATTCCGGATTTTCACAGCTAAATTGGGTTCCGACCAATTACCCGGCTCCCCCTTCGCCATCCAGATGCCTACGTCGTCGTTTTTCTCATGAGATCCGGCAAACCATGCCAACAGATATCCTTCATCCAAACCAATGATGGTGGAAGCATGGCTTTGCGCAAAAGGCCTTTCATCTTCAAAAATATGTTCGTAGTCCACCGTGGATACCTCAGTAACCATAGCGTTGCCGTCCTCCTCTTCGGTTTCTTGTTTTTTTTCGGAGGAACAGGATAGGGACAACATCGATAAAAGCAGGAGGAAACATGCGAAATTCAGTTTGTGCATCAGCGTTAAATAAATTGGATTTAAGAATAAATAATCATGCTGTATAAAGTACGGTGAATTCTGCGAAAAAGGCCATAGGGAGGCCAGAAAAACTGAAGAACTTCACTCAATGCTTCACCTAGTCCCACGGACTTACGCAATATGAGGCAATTAATCCGCAAAACACGCTTCCAAATGTGCGTCCCTTAAATAACTTTGCGTTGTTATTTTTTTAAATTTTTATTATCTGAAAATTAATAATGAACATAGGGATCGATTTAGGCGGAACCAAAATCAAGGCGGGTATAGAATACAATGGAGAAATCATCCATCAAAAAAAAGCCTTCCTTAAAGAAAAAGATTCTTTTCACTCCACAATTGACCAGGTGTTCCGGTTGATAAGCCCTCTTACACAGATCCAAGTGGGAGGAATAGGGATTGGGGTACCGTCTGTAGTCGATGTAGAAAAAGGTATTGTCTACAATGTCACCAATATTCCCTCCTGGAAAAAGGTGGACCTAAAAAGCATTCTTGAAAAAGAATTCAACCTTCCCGTATTTGTCAACAATGACGTAAACTGCTATACCTTGGGAGAGTATAAATTCGGTCTTGCAAAGTCCTTTAATTCTATCGTGGGAATGTCCATCGGCACAGGTCTCGGCTCTGGCATCATCATCAAAAATAAACTTTATACCGGCCACAACTGCGGTGCCGGAGAAATAGGCCTGCTGCCTTACAAGGACAAAAACATTGAATATTATGCCAGTGGAAACTTTTTTGAAAGCTTCCATCAAACCACTGCGGTGGAAGCTTACCATGCGGCCCTTTCCGGTGACCAAGCCGCTCTTAGGCAATGGGAGGAATTTGGATACCACTTTGGTGCCGCCGTTCAGGTAGTCATGTATGCCTACGATCCCCAGGCCATTGTGATTGGAGGATCGGTATCGAAAGCGTTTGATTTTTTTAAAGCCACCATGTACGAAAGCCTCGGGGATTTTATTTATCCGGAATCCGTCAAACGTCTCAAGATATTTATCTCGGAGAATGAAAATATCGCCTTACTCGGAGCAGCAGCCCTTGTAAATTTCAGTCAATAGACACGAACGCCCCCGTATTACCCCATTTTTTCCCCTGATTGTTATAATACAGCACCTAGGTAGTGCGATTTGCGCATTATGAGTGTTATTATACGCAAATTGCAACCATTATCCTTTGTATCTTTTGAATATTTCATGGCTACTAGGGAATAAAGGCTATTATCTGCTCCTTTCTAAAAGCTGTGTCAGCTTTGACTCCGAGAAAATGAAAAAAAACACCCTTATCGTTGTCCTTATTCTGATCATCTTCTTTGTGATCTCTTTCCTTACCAATATCCTTGGCCCTATCATTCCGGATATCATCGAAAGTTTTGATTTGAGCATGGGTTTGGCGGGATTTCTGCCATTTTCATTTTTTGTAGCCTATGGCGTGATGTCGATCCCCGCAGGGATACTGGTAGAAAAATACAAGGAGAAGCCTGTCATGGTAGCCGCCTTCTTTTTGGCATTTATAGGTGCCTTGCTGTTTGCCCTGATACCTAGTTTTCCCATAGCCCTCACTTCTTTGTTTATCATCGGCATCGGCATGGCCATGCTTCAGGTCGTGATCAATCCCTTGCTAAGAACAGCCGGCGGGGAGGAACACTTTGCTTTTAATTCCGTGTTCGGACAGCTGGCTTTTGGTGCCGCCTCCTTTTTAAGCCCTTTGTTGTACAGCTATCTGGTTCTAAATATCCATTCCGGGAATTCATCCCCCGCCATTGAGCTGTTCAACAACCTCGTCCCGGAAGGACTTGAATGGGTATCTCTGTACTGGGTGTTCTCCACGGTCGCCTTGCTGATGACGTTGATCGTTTATTTGGTGAAATTTCCACAGGTGGAACGTAAAGCCGATGAAAAAGTCGATACCGGCAAAGCTTTCAAAGAACTACTGGCAAATCGGTATGTTCTCCTGTTTTTCCTGGGGATAATGAGTTATGTAGGCACAGAACAGGGTGTCGCCAACTGGGCATCCAAGTTCCTTCAGATTTACCACGACATTGACCCTGCTACCACTGGGGCAAAGGTCATTTCTAATTTTTGGGGACTGCTGACCTTGGGATGCTTGTTGGGTCTTGCTTTACTAAAGTTCTTTGACAGTCGCCACGTGCTGGTGATCTTTACTTCTGGGGCTATTCTTTCCTTGCTGTTGGCCTTGTTTGGAAATGGAGAGATGGCGGTCATTGCCTTTCCCCTTATCGGCTTCTTTGCTTCCGTGATGTGGTCCATCATCGTTTCCCTTGCCCTCAATTCCGTAAAATGGCACCATGGGACGTTTTCGGGCATTCTGTGCAGCGGGATAGCCGGAGGAGCCCTAGCTCCGCTGATCATTGGAGGCCTGTCAGAGCTTGTCGGGCTACGTTATGCCATGCTGTTTTTATTGCTGACTTTAGGATATATATTGAGCATAGGAATCTGGGCAAAGCCGTTGGTCAGCAATGCTACTTTTAGGAAGAAAAAGCAGCTGGTGAAGTAGGTGGACAACGGGAGATTGCAGACTGGAGATCGAAGTTGGCTTATTGAAATAAATGGTTAATGGGATGTACAAGATAATATTGTTGCTTGATTTTGCGGAGGAATACAGCAAAAACCTGTTGAAAGGGATATCAAAATACGCTATGGAGAACGGTCCGTGGACGTACTGCCGGATGCCGCTCTACTACCGGGAGACCATTGGCATGGAAGGTATTCTCCAATGGGCTAAAGATTGGGGTGCAGACGGCATTATCGGCCAACTCTACAATGATACAAACGTCGGCAAAATCGTGGATTCCGGCATTCCGGTGATTGCACAGGATTTCAAAGAGCGTTTTAAAGAAATACCCAATATCACCGGCTCTTACCGGGAGACAGGCATTTTGGGCGCGGATTATTTTTTGAAAAAAGGGTACAAGAATTTCGCCTTCTATGGCTTCAACGACATCGTATGGTCCCGGGAACGCGCCGAAGGCTTCGAGGAAAGGGTGAATGCCGCTGGACACCACGTGCATTATTTTGAACACAGAAAATCCCGTTCCACGGATCTCTGGTATTACAAGAGTAACTCCCTCAGCCAATGGATCCGATCCCTGCCCAAGCCGATTGCGTTGATGGCCTGTGATGACAATCAGGGTCAACAGATCACTGAAGCTTGTCGACAGATAAAAATAAGAATACCCGAAGAGGTGGCCGTCCTAGGCGTCGACAATGACGAGATGCTCTGCGAACTATCTGATCCGCCCTTGTCGAGCATTGCAATGGATGTTGAAAGAGGCGGCTACGACACCGCCAAATTACTGGACAAGATGATCAAAGGG
>DATGMS010000297.1:0-3733 GCA_035307285.1 Cyclobacteriaceae bacterium | reverse complement strand
CCCCAGATCAAAGTTTTTGTAATCCAACCTAATGTTAAACCCATAGGTGAAATTCGGCATCGCACTTCCCATAAATTTCCTGTCGCCATCACTGATACGACCATCATTATTGACATCTTCAAACTTCAAATCCCCAGGCCTAGCGTTGGGCTGAATCAAGGCACCGTCGCTTCCGGTATAGCTTTGGATTTCTTCAGTGGATTGGAATATACCGATCTGAGGAATCAAATAATAAGAATACAAGGGTTGTCCAAGCTCTGAACGGTAAGGAACAATTACACTTCTGACGTTGTCGCCGTGCTGGATGAAATCACTGGTAAAGCCATCTAAATGCAGCACTTCATTGGTGTTGGTAGAGATATTTGCTCCTACGGAATAACCAAGTCCATTGACATTGTCCCCATAATTAAGGGACAATTCAAAACCCTTGTTTAAAATATCCCCTACATTGGAAGTGGGGCCTTGATCTACTCCTAAATGCGGATTAGCCTGGTTGGTCTGGATAAGCCCACGGGTGTATTTCTCATAATAATCCGCGGTTACGTTCAAGTGATCGTTTAAGAGCATAAAATCCAAGCCGACATTGTATGTTTCGGAACGCTCCCACTTTAGGTTGCTATTAGATTGTTGGGTTAAGGCGATATGCCGGATAAGACTAGCCGGGTCGCCCATCGGGGTGACATTTCCGCTGGACAAAGGAATGTTGTAGGCATAATATCCGACAGATTGAATATTACCAATCTGTCCATAAGAAGCCCTTAGCTTCAAACTGGTCAGCCAGTCTATTCCATAGAAATTTTCAGAGGAGATTTTCCAAGCTCCAGACACCGCAGGGAAAATATCTGACTTGTTGGCGGTACCCAATCTCGAAGTCTGGTCTCTTCTAACACTCCCGGTAATAAAATAGCGGTCGTCATAGCTGTACCCCAACCGGGCAATGGCCGACGTAAGGGCATCTTCAAATACGCTGCTTCCGGGCAATTGCGGCATCTCAGAGGCATTGCCTAAATACTGAAACCAATCATCCTCCCTGTCGAAGTTCTGCACCCTGAGATTAAAGCCTTCATAACTGGTCATCTGCGCAGAATAGACAGCGGTAAGATCCACTTCATGCTTTCCAAAAATCTGTCTATAATTCAACTGTTGATCCCAAATCCATCTTGACGTACGGGATTCGTTTTGTTCCAGAAAATTCATGGAATTGGGCCTTCCGATTTCCGGTGCCTTAGGATCAAACCTTTTGTAAGAGTCCCTTCTTAGATCAATCGAAAAACTGGATTTAAAAGTAAGGTTATCCAAGATATCATATTCCCCATAAGCAATCGCATTAAGGTTGATAGAAGGGTTCTTTACCGTCGGCCTTTTCAGCAGGGCAACAGGATTATAAGTGTCCCCATAGGCGCCGGCGAACTGGACGAGATCAAATGGCACTGTACCATGAAAATCGCCATTTTCGTCATAAACAGGCGCAGCGGGATTCATATAGATTGCATTGATGATGGCGCCACTATAACTGCTGGAGGTATTGATCCCCCGGGAAGTAGCATGGTTAACATACAGGTTTTGGCCTACCCTGAATTTGCTGGTAAAGTCAAATTCGGATTTCAGCCGATAGGTGAACCTTTCGTAGTTGGTGTTTTGCAAGATCCCATCCTTGGAATGATAGCCAAAGGAGGAACTGTAACGGCTATTTTCCGTACCTCCGCTTAGCTGAAGGTTGAGGTTATTGATGGCTCCGGTCTGAAAGATCTCCTCCATCCAGTTCGTCCTAGTCACCTGCCCCCAAGGGTTTAAGTCTGGATTATGTCCATCCGGCGAGATGGTGCCAGCATGGGCTGCGGCGTTGCGGTATGCTTGGGAATACTGGGCGGCATTTAAAGCTTCGGGAAGCTGATAGGCGGTTTGCCAGCCTCTATAGTAATCCAGAGAGATTTTTGGTTTGCCCATTTTGCCACTTTTGGTGGTAATGACAATCACCCCAGAAGAAGCTTGGGCACCATAGATGGCTGCGGCAGCCGCATCTTTTAGTACGTTAAGACTTTCGATGTCATTGGGATTGATTGGGCCCCCATAATAAGGCATGCCATCGACAACGTACAGTGGCTGTTCATTCCCCAAGGTGCCCATTCCGCGGATGACCACAGTTGGTGTGGCAGAAGGATCTCCACCCGAAGAGACCACCGATACACCTGCGATATTGCCTTGCAACATCTCTTGGACACTTGTAATCGGTCGATCCACATTTCTGGCTACATTATCAAGGGTGCCTATAGAGGTAGATAAGTTCTCCCTCTTTGCCGTTCCGTATCCAATCAATACGACTTCCTCAAGGTTGTTGAAAGATTCCTCCAATAAGATGGTCAGTTCCTGGCTCCCGTTATAGTTGACGGTTTGGGACTGAAGGCCAATAAAGGATACGGTGATCGTTCCGCTGGGTGCAGGTAATTCAAGAAGAAACCCGCCATCCACATCCGTTGCTGTCCCATAAGCGGAGCTGCCATTTGCGATCACTGTGGCTCCCGGAATGGGCTGGTTGTCTGACTTGGATAGAACGGTTCCCTTCAAAATGGTCTGGGCTTCTGTATGGCAAACCATCACAAACAGCAACCCCATTAAAAGGTAAAAGTGCTTTTTCATAGAAGATGTTTTGGAGTTAATGAGATTGAACTGACTATTCTTTTTCTCAGATAAATTTACACAAAAATAAGGCGGATAAATACGGGTTTAGCTTAAATAATATTACCTGTTTGTTATGATTTCCTGTGTTTACAGGAAGGGTAGCACCAAGGTTATAGTATTCTGGTGGGTTGGCGAGGGAACAAAATGAAAGTTTCACGCCAAGCCGCAGAGCCGCAAAGTAAAAATCACGAGTTTGGTTAGCCGTTCAACCTTCCGCGACTCGCTTTGCTTTTGTTACCTCAAGAGTAAACCATCAGCTCATCATCGGCTTCCAAATAAAAATAACTTAAAAGAAAATATCAAAAACTGAATCAATCTGAAAAACCCGCACCCCGACCGCCTTCAATTGATCAGCCTTTTTCCTGGCTGTTGCCATGGGATCGTCGCTTTTAATCGCCCAGGAGTTGATGACGCCTACCGCTAAAATGTCATTGTCGGCAGCCCAGCCCGCATCTTCCTTGGAAATATTCCTCGAAAATAAATAGTAATGGGAAGGATCATAGCCTTCCTTCCGCATATTTTCCTCAAGTTGACTCCGTGTACAGCTAAGCTTGATCTTGCCGGTAAAAAATGGTGTGGACGCCGTGGTACCGATCATCATGGCCTGTTCGTTAAGC
The DNA here is from genome assembly GCA_035307285.1 of Cyclobacteriaceae bacterium. GTDB lineage: Bacteria > Bacteroidota > Bacteroidia > Cytophagales > Cyclobacteriaceae > DATGMS01. The sequence goes on along the minus strand of DATGMS010000297.1, from coordinate 437 downwards.
TCATATTGTTTTACCAATTCAAACACCTGCGTGAACAACAGGGAATCAAATCCGCTTATTTTGTTATCAACCATCACGTTCAGGTTGTTGTCCCTACAGAATTTTAAAACCTCCTCGAACAGCAATACTTGATTATCCTTGTTCCCTTTTAATTGCTGGACCTCCGCCCAGTTCATCGAGGCCAGCGTCTTGTCCACACCATAATACCGCTTAAAATCCCGATCATGATGTGTGACCAGGACACTGTCCTTGGTAAGCCGGAGATCCACCTCCACCATCCAATAGCCTTTTTCCACCGCTTTGTGTAGGGCCTGCAGACTGTTTTCGGCCGTAAGGCTATCCACTACCCCGCCCCGGTGGGCGATTAGTTGATAATCCTTTAGGGATTGAGCTTTGGCGTTGAGTAGACTGTTGTAACAGAGAACAAGGCATCCTAG
>DATGMS010000296.1:0-9677 GCA_035307285.1 Cyclobacteriaceae bacterium | reverse complement strand
ACTGTAAGATGGCTTTCCTTTCCCTAAGAGGCAGTTGCATCAGGTTTTTTCCATCTAGCCACAGTATATCAAACACATAGTAAAGCAATTCCCCATCTGCCTCGCTTCGCCAGTTTTGCAGGGAGTTGAAGTTGGCGATTCCTTTGTCGTTGACTGCCACGATTTCTCCGTCCACCACAGCGTTGATGTCCCAGACTTCCAAGGCTTCAAAAATGGGATAAAATTTTTGGTCGAATGATTTGCCGTTTCGGGACATCACTGTTGTTTTGTCCTTATTTCTAAAAGCCAAAGCCCTATAGCCATCCCATTTGACTTCATATTCCCAGCCGGGATCATCAAAGGGTTTGCTCACTAGGGTGGCAAGCATGGGTTTGAAAAAAGAGGGGAATTTTTCCTTTTCACCTTTTTTGGTTAGAGAAGGGAGATCCAGAGTAGGAGAGGGAACCTGCGTGTTTTCGGGGTCGACCTGTTGTTTCAGGTTTTTTTTGACGGATGTCCTGCTTGCCGGCTTGCTCTCATCTTTGTCAGCATCGTCAGTTTGCTGGTTTTTCTTCCCGTAAATGTTCTCTGAAGTGGTGGTGATTTCATCTAGGTTCTTTCCTGACTGCACTGATTTGTCTTTTTTTAAGATATCGCTTTTAGAGGAAAATTCATCCTCAATTTTCATCAGAAGCCACGAGTTTTCCCCTCGGTCAAAAGCCTTGACCAATGCAAAAGTTCCTTTTAGCTTACTTCCCTTCAGAACAAACTTAAGTCTACCTTTTTTCAGCTGTTGGAGGAGATGTTTCTCGTTAGATTTTTTGTCCTTACTGGCCTTCTCAGCCGGTTCGTAAGTCCCTTCATCCCACACCATCACGGTGCCGCCACCATATTGACCCTTGGGGATAATCCCCTCGAAAGTGCGGTAATCGTAGGGATGGTCTTCTACCATCATCGCCAAGCGCTTGACATCAGGATCTGTAGAAGGCCCCTTTGGTACCGCCCAGCTCTTCAGAACGCCCTCCATTTCCAGGCGGAAATCATAATGTAGCCGAGAGGCCGCATGTTTTTGGATGACAAAGCGAAGTCCGTTCTTTAAGGGCTTGCCGCCTTTGGGTTCAGGGGTCTTTTCAAAAGACCGCTTTTCCTCGTATTTTTCAAGGGCCATGTTGTTGCTGATTTTTGACGAAAAAGATCAAAAAACATGCCCGGGGAATGATTCCCGCAGATGGCATGGATTAGCGTAGGGGAAATGACTGAGGAGACTCCTGCAGGTGGTGCAGAAATGTGCAGAGGATGGAAGAACAAGAAGGCGGATAGCTACTATAGAAACGTTCAACGACAACCATGGGTCAAAAAAAAGCCGGAAGAAATAGATCTTCCGGCTTGGTATCGTTTAGTAGAAAATGCAGTATCTATTCCCTTTACCACTGTTTGGGCTAAGAGATTATTTTGCTGGAGTAATAGTAATTTCCGCAAACTCTACCGGGCCGTGATCCCCTTGTAGGTAAATCGGTCCTGGCTCTCCTTCATTTCCATCCAAAGCTCCTCCGGTGATGCCGGGGATTTCTTGGTTGGATATCACTGTTTTTCCGTTGGTTACAATCGTGACCATTCTTCCAACTAAAGTGATTTCGTAGGTCTGCCACTGCCCAGGGCCTAAATTAGTGATTTCGCTCGGGGTCAGGAAGCCATATACACCTCCATAAAGCACGTTGGAAGGATGGGCGTCTTTAGGGCTGTCTTCGATCTGCACTTCATATCTTCCTCTCAAGTAGATACCGGCATTGCTTCCTTCAGGAATTCTAAATTTTACTTTGAGTTTGAAATCTTCAAACTTCTCGGTGGAAATAAGGTTGGCACCAGCCTTTGGGTTGGTGAGAATGCCATCTTTTACCACCCACTGATTTTCTCCACTGGCTTCCCATCCGCTCAGGTCTTTGCCGTTGAAAAGTTTAATTTTGTTTCCCCACTGAGGCTTGCCTTCTCTTACCAAATAGGGTGCTTTCACGCCGCTCCAAGACAGTTTTGTACCATCCGGTAAAGTTTGAGTGCCTTTAATTCCCTCAGCAGTCAGTTCACCTTCTACAATATGGGCGCCGTCGCCGCTTTCCCATTGGGGAGGGATAGAAAAGGAAAACTTGCCATTGTCAAACTTGATTTCCGATACGGGTCGGGCACTGCCATGGGTAGCCACAAAATAACCGACCAGCGTACGGGTTCCCGAAAGTTTTACTTCCAACCAGTTCGGTTCTGCCGTACCATTGTTGTCCAGCGTGATATTCCAGCGGCCGATCAGCTCTTTAGAAGATTGTTGGATGGACATCGAAGGCGTGGGTTCGGGGGATAATCCATAACCTCCAGACCCGAGGGACAATATGCTGCTTATACCTACAATAAGAATCGAACTATACATAAACTTTAAATTAATGGTTTAAAATGCCGAGGTTTAGAAAGCAAATTTAGCTTTTTTGCCGACAATTTCTGCGCAAAGCCTAAGGGATTGAAATTTTCACCATGATGAAGACTGCATAAGCCAGTACAGGGATTTGCAATTTCTAGATCTACCATTAATTCTTTTCGCAAAAATAATTAACGTCCCTTAGGTTTATTTTATAAACTACTTTATATTTAGTGAAATAAACCCTATTCATATGAAAAAGACACTACTTATCTACCTCATGGTCGGATTTGCATGGAATGCATTAGCCCAACAGAGCGCTGAAGAGGCCATGGGAAAACTGGATTTCCTCGTGGGTAACTGGCAAGGTACAGCACAGGCAACTACGGGACCGGGACAGCAGTTAAATTTGGAGCAGTATGAACTGGTGGAATTCCGTCTAAATGGAAGGATTTTGCTTATAGAAGGCAAAGGGTACGAGAAGGGAGACATGGTGTTCAATGCACTGGCTGCAGTTGCCTTTGATGAACACAAACAGGAATATGAAATGACTTCTTGGCTTAGTACCGGGCAAAATGCCCAAGCCTATCTGCTTGTGAAAGGAGAAAATACGGTGGAGTGGGGATTTGATATTCCACAGGGAGGAAAAATCAAATATGACATCTCCCTCAATGACAAAGGGCAATGGGTGGAAACAGGTCAATACTCACCGGATGGAAGCCAATGGTATCCTAGTTTTAATATGTTACTTACAAAAAAATAGTGTTTCAACCATAATCTTTTCAAATGGAAGTGAATAAAAAATGGGATGAGGCCGAGAGCATACAGCTGATCCGGTCGATGCTGGAAACTACCCGCTCCAGGATGTATAACCACCGGTTTCTCTATTTTCTGTGGGGGTACCTCACTTTGGCATGTGCCGTCGCACATTATATTTTGGGTTATGTGGTTGTTGTTGGTCAGCCTTATTTAGTTTGGCTTTGCATGCCACTCGCGGCTATAGTTCATATGGTGTATTTAACTAGGGAAAGGAAAACCCAGACGGTTAAGACTTATGCTGATCGGGTGATGGCAGGTATTTGGGGAGGGATGTCAATTGCTATTATTGCCTTGCTGGCGGGAGTGCCCAAGGTCGGTTGGGAAGTGGTTTATCCGGTATTTATGTTGTTGTATGGCGTGGCGGCTTACTCCAGTGGGATGGCTCTCCGGTATAAGTTTTTAATCTGGGGCGGAATTGTAAGTATTGGCTGTGGTATTTGGGCCTTCTATAAACCTTTTCCGGTACAACTGTTGTTATTGCAGGTAGCCATTATCGCCAGTTTTATTGTTCCGGCACATTTTATGACCCATAAACCTCAATAAGATTTTCCAGGACCTTGACCCTTTATTGCATAGTCAGCTTAGGCTGGCTGTTGTTTCCCTTCTGATTTCGGTAGATGAGGCGGATTTTAGCTACATCCGTAAGACTAGCGGGGCCACCTCCGGCAACTTAAGCGTGCAGATCTCCAAGTTGAAAGAGGCTGGATATATTGCTGTGGAAAAGTCTTTTAAGGATAATTTCCCGTTGACCACCTGCAGGATCACCGAAAAGGGTAAGGAGGCTTTCCTGCGGTACGTGGACGCCTTGGAGGATTATATCCAAGTGAGAAACAAAAATAAATGATGAATACATAGAAGCCCATCGGGATTGGGTCAACCTCGATGGGATCAGATCCTCTTGATTATCAAATTACGCCATTTTTCTTAATGATCTTTCATCACAGGTCAGCTATCAAAATGGTAACTGAATTCCTGCAAACGACATTCCCTTCCTTCAAAATTCAAACAAATAGCAACTTCTTGATTGCTCTGTTCATGAAGCAACTCAATTCAACCAATCACAATCCGTCAGCAGTTTGAAGGGGATGCCATTCAAAGTATAAGAATTGAAAAATCATCCCCTTTGGCTTTCCTAGCCGTTCTCTTGATCCAGTAATTTAAGAACCCCTTCGTTTAAGCGTAAAGCCAGGTCTGGTATTTCATTTAAATCTCTGTTCCAGAATGAAGAATTAGCCAAAACAATTTGGGCAATGGCTTCAATGGGTTTATTTTTCCATACTTCCTGGAAGAACTCTGTAACCTCTTTTGTGTCCCTTACCGGCAAGGCCTCATCACCGTAACTCCCTTTATAAAAAACCACCAGGGCAGCCAGCGAGGTGACGAGATTCTCAGGCAGTTCTTTATTCGTCTGATAATACGCTAACAAAGACGGCAACACTCTGACTTGGAATTTGGAAACGGAATTTAAGGCGATATCCTTAAGCTGATGCTTAATGAAAGGGTTTTTGAACCGCTCCAATACATCCTGTGCAAATTTTTCAAGTTCGTCCAGTGGTAGATCAAGCGTAGGGATGATTTCCTTATAAATGGTTGAAGTAAGAAACTCGCCTACAAGGGGATCCTCTACCGCTTCCCTCACCGTGCGGAAGCCTTGGAGATAGGCAAAAGGGACTAGAGCCGTGTGGGCACCGTTAAGGATTCTGACCTTTCTCGTGCGGTAGGGGCTAAGGTCATTGACGAAGTGGATATCTAAACCTGTTTTTCCTACAGGAAATTCCTCTTCCAATGATTTTGGCCCCTCAATGATCCATAGATGAAACGGTTCCGCCATCACCATTAGATCATCCTTGAAGCCGATTTTCTCCTGAATTTCTTCTGCGTTTTCCTGTGGGAAACCCGGTACAATCCGGTCCACCAAGGTGTTGCAAAAGATATTATGCTCATTGATCCAATTTTCAAATTCACTTCCCAAGTTCCAGAACCGTGCATATTGGAGAATGGCTTCCCTTAACTTCTCCCCGTTTTTTTCAATCAGTTCACATGGCAGATGGATTAATCCTTTGCTTGGTTCGCCCTGGAAAATGGAAAACCTGCGATAAAGCAGTGCAGTCAATTTCCCGGGAAAAGAAGCCGGTACGTTTTCTCCATGGATGTCCTGAGCATCAAAGTAAATGCCGGCTTCCGTGGTGTTCGAAACCATGAACCGTAGGTCCGGATTGGCTGCCAAATCTAGGAACCGGTTATATTCCAGATAAGGATTAATGGCCGGACGGACACTCGTGATCAAACGTTCGTCCTCCACCACCTGCCCATTTTGAAAACCCCGGGTGACTACATGAAACAATCCCCCTTGGGCTTGCAGTGCAGCCGCCGGTAACTTTCCATGAGGTTGCACAATCTGCACATCGCCATTAAAATCCGTTTTTTCATTAAGAACATCAATGACCCAATCCACGAAACCACGTAGGAAATTGCCGGTCCCGAATTGGATAACTTTGATCGATTTATGAGTGGTTATATCCGCGCTTTTCCTGTTTAAAAGTTTCATTCGCTAAAATTAAAATATTCTTTCGCGTTGTTATAGCATATATCGCTGACCATTTTCCCTAACCTTTCTTCGTCCGCAGGCAATTCGCCATTCTCCACGTCTTCACCGATTAAGTTGCATAGGATCCTGCGGAAATATTCGTGTCTTGGGAAGGAGAGAAAACTTCTCGAATCGGTGATCATTCCCACAAAACAACTTAATATGCCCATGTTAGAGAGGGTATTGATCTGCTTTTCCATACCATCTTTTTGATCCAGAAACCACCAGGCGGATCCAAACTGCACCTTGCCTTTGATACTGCCGTCATTGAAGTTACCGATCATCGTAGCCATGACTTCATTATCTGAGGGATTGAGATTATAGAGAATAGTTTTGGTCAGTTGGTCTGAGCTATCCAGATGGTTCAGATATTGAGCCAAGGCTCTGCTTTGTGAAAAATCACCAATGGAGTCGAAGCCTGTGTCTGGGCCCAGTATTCGCAGCATTCGTTCATTGGTATTCCTCAGAGCTCCCACATGAAATTGTTGGGTCCAGCCCTTAGCATGGTACATTTTGCTTAAATGGGAGAGGGTGGTAAACTTAAAGTAGTTGATCTCCTCCCTAGAAAGCTGCTGTCGCTGGTTTGCTCTCAAGAAAAGTTGCTCTATGTCAAAAGCATTTTCTTCAAAATAATAAAGTTGTTCAAGGCCATGATCGGAAAGCCTTCCGCCATGCTGATGAAAGAAATCGATCCTTACCTCTAACGCCTGGATCAACTCTTTGTATCCGCTTATCGTCACTCCGCTGGCTTCCTCCAATTTTTTTAGATAGTCCAAATAGGAGGGGTCCTCTACAGAATAAACCTTATCGGGGCGGAAAGCTGGGAAAATCTTCGGGGAGATGCCTTCTTGAGCTGCTTTTATATGAAATTCAAGAGTATCGATAGGATCGTCGGTGGTACAGACGATTTCCACTTTCATTTTCTCCAGTAGCCCCAAGGTGCTGTATTCGGGCTGCTGTAGCAGATCACTGGTTTTTTCATAAATGGCTTCCGCGGATTCGGCGGTCAATAGCTCCTGAATTCCGAAATATCTTTGAAGTTCTAGGTGTGTCCAGTGATAAAGAGGATTCCTCATGGTGTACGGGACCGATTCTGCCCACATCAAGAATTTCTCCTTATCGTTAGCATCTCCGGTAATGTATTTTTCATTTACACCAAGGGTTCTCATCCCCCGCCATTTATAATGGTCTCCTGCCAGCCAAACTTCCGAAATATTCGTAAATCGACGATTTTCAGCAATGTCTTTGGGAGAAAGGTGGCAGTGATAATCTATGATGGGCAATTTTTTAGCATATTTATGGTAAAGAAGTTGGGCAAACTTCCCCTTCAGCAAAAAGTTATCGTCCATAAAAGGTTTGTTGGAGGGATCAAGCTGGACGCTTTGCTGCTTATTCGGTTCGGCTATATTCATTTCAAAATGGGTTAGGTTATATTTTTCTTGTTGATGAAGCTCTGATAATCAATTCTGGCTTTAACACTGATTTTTTGGGTCTTACTTTTTTGTCACTGGCTTTTAGCAATTCAAAAAACAACTCAGCTGTCACATGTCCCATGGCGATACTTGTCTGGTCCACAGTAGAAAGGGAGGGCTCCGTAAAGGAAGTAAACGGTTCATTTCCAAAGCCCACAATTCCAACTTCTTGCGGTACTTTAACTTTATTTTCCTTTAACACCTGTAAGGCGCCCATAGCTGTGTAATCCGCTGCCGAAAAGATCGCGTCAAATTTTAACCCGCTATCCAACATTTGTTGGGCCGAGTGTTGCCCGTCTTCGAGTTGCATATTGCTCTCAATAATGAGGTTGGGATCGAAGGGAAGTCCGTTGTCTTGTAAAGCATCCGAATAGCCCCTGAAACGTTCCTTATATATATTGATCTTTCGGGGGCTGGTAAAATGCGCAATTCTTCTATAACCCTGCTTTATCAGGTGTTCTACCGCTTTATAAGCTCCCATATAGTCATCTAGTACCACTTGATTGACTTCCAGTTCATCAGTGATCCTGTCAAATAGAACCAAGGGTATACCTTTGTCAATTACGGACTGAAAATGATCAAATTTCTCGGTGTTTTTGGCTATGGATACAATGATTCCATCCACTCTGGCACTCAAGAGTGCATTAATAGTCTGTACCTCCTTTTCATAGGTTTCATAGGATTGGCAAAGGATTACCCTGTACCCTAGCGCATCGGCAATTTCATCAATGCCACGAACCACAGAGGAGAAGAAATTCCTGTTAGCAGTGGGAACTACCACACCAACTAGGCGGCTTTTTCCCATCCTCAAAGCAGCTGCAATGTTATTGGGTTGATAATTTGCCTCCTTTGCTGCTTTTATCACCATCTTTTTGGTAGCGGCACTTATCCTGGGGTGGTCATTTAAGGCCCTTGACACCGTAGAAGCAGTAATACCTAATTTTGATGCTATATCATGTACTGTTGTTTTTTTGTCGCTCATTCTTATTCTCCTACTGATTAATTAGAGAGGAGTTAATTGGTGGTAAGTTATTTGGTCACTGAGTCATATGTTATTTCCTGATATAAGCTTGACTAAGCCATTTGTTACCCCTCCAGGGTCTGTCTCCGCTCTCCGGACTTTATTTTTGTTCTACGTAGCGTCTTAATACACCTATCTCACTACCATGCATTCAATAAGGTTTTCCAATGGTTGCCAATATCCCTCCGTCGACATAAATAATTTGTCCGTTGACAAAATCACTTGCTCTGCTGGCAAGAAAGAGAGTGACCCCCGCCAGATCGTCAGGATCGCCCCACCTACCGGCAGGAGTACGGTTGATGATAAATTCGTTAAAGGGATGTCCCTCAACTCTTATAGGCGCAGTTTGGGTCGTGGCAAAATAGCCGGGTCCAATTCCGTTGACCTGGATATTGAATTCTGCCCATTCAGTCGCTAGGTTACGGGTTAACATCTTTAAGCCCCCCTTAGCAGCGGCATAGGCTGAAACGTTGTCCCTGCCGAGCTCGCTCATCATAGAGCAGATATTGATGATCTTGCCGCCTCCATGCTCCTTCATCGTTTTACCGATTCTTTGAGAAAGTATGAAAGGGGAAACTAAATCCACATCAACGACCTTTCTGAAATCATCGATTGCCATATCGAGTGCAGGCACACGCATGATCATTCCCGCATTATTGACCAATATATCGATTGGACCCAGCCTTTCTTCTATGGACGAAATACTTTGGTCCACTGCCTTCGCATCCGTTACGTCAAAGAGATATCCATGTGCTTCAATATTATCTTCAGCATAGGTCTTGATGGCGTCCTCCATTTTTTGCGGCGTGTTGCCGTTGATAACGAGGGTGGCACCGCTTTTAGCCAAAGCTTTAGCCATGGCCATTCCCAATCCATGAGTTGCACCCGTCACCAAAGCCACTTTGCCATTCAAATCAAACAATTCTTTCATTTAAAGTAGATCTACGGTTGAAACTCGATCCATATCGCCGTAATCTAGATTTTCGCCTGCCATGCCCCAGATAAATGAATAATTGGAAGTGCCCGCGCCACTGTGAATAGACCAGGGTGGGGAGATCACCGCCTGTCGGTTTTTCATCCAGATATGTCTTGTTTCCTGAGGTTGGCCCATATAATGACAGACGGCCTGGTCTTCAGCAAGATCAAAATATAAGTATGCTTCCATTCGCCGATCGTGTACATGGGCAGGCATGGTGTTCCACACGCTCCCCGGCTTTAGTTCAGTAAGTCCCATCTGGAGCTGACAAGTTTGTACATGGGAGTTAACGATCAACTTGTTGATCACCCGTTGGTTGGATGTCTCCAGAGATCCCATTTCCACTTTTTCCGCGTCTTCCATTCCTATTTTTCGCGTAGGATAGGAGCTGTGAGCCGGCGCGGAATTGAAATAAAACAAAG
>DATGMS010000295.1:0-2649 GCA_035307285.1 Cyclobacteriaceae bacterium | reverse complement strand
CTTTCTGTCTTCTTTCTTCCATCGGAAAAGTGTGCTAGGATCCACCTCCATCATCTCTGCCACATCCTGTTGGCTGAACCCTAAAAAATCAAAGAGAGGCTGGGTGGATTTAAAGTCTAAGATTTTGGCGTACGGCTCCCTATCTTCCATCGCAGCAGAATCGCGACCGGAAAAAAAATATTGAGCGGGAGGCGAAAAGGACACTGCATCTATTGTCCTTCCTTTCTCATCCATAATTCTCCACTCATGGGGCTTCGTTTGTGTGGATCGATTCGCTTTCATTTTGTATGGTATTTGCAAGATTAAGATACGGCTTTTTCAATGATTTGTTCCATATACCTCCACTTTTATTCATCCTTTTCTCTTCAGGATCCTAAAGGATGCCCTACAGGGGCTGGGAGAGACGAACTCTTTTAATCGAAGTAAAGAAGTGTTATATTTGCAACTTGAAAAGGGTCAACAAGTTTTTATGAAAAAAATAGTCATAGCCATTGACGGCTTTTCCGGTTGTGGCAAGAGTACGACAGCAAAGGAAGTAGCCAAATCCTTAGGTTATACTTACATCGATTCCGGTGCCATGTACCGGGCAGTAACCCTTCATTTTTTGAACCGCTTCACCAATCTTACCAATCCTAAGGAAATCGAGAAATCCTTGGAAACCTTCAAAGTCGAGTTTCATAAAGATTTGGATACCGGTGACCAGTTGACCTTCTTGAATGGATTAAATGTAGAAGCGGAAATCCGCTCCATGAAGGTTTCCAATACGGTCAGCGAAGTAAGTAAGATTAAGGCGGTTAGAAAGGAATTAGTTGCCCAACAAAAACGTTTGGGAAGGCATAAAGCAGTGGTCATGGACGGCCGCGACATCGGTACGGTGGTTTTTCCGGAGGCCGAGCTGAAGGTGTTTATGACCGCAGATTTAGGTATTAGGGCCCAGCGCCGCCAGAGGGAAATTCTTGAGAAGGGACATCTTGTAAAGCTCGAGGACGTAGTACAAAATTTGAGTGAAAGAGACCGCATTGATACCACCCGAGAGGAAAGCCCATTGGTCAAGGCGGATGATGCGGTAGAAGTGGATACGAGTTTTTTGGATTTTCCGGAACAGGTGTCCACTATTGTAAGTATGGCCGAGGAAAGAATCGCAGCTAAAGCATAAGTTGATATGGATGTTACAATTGATAAAAATTCGGGGTACTGTTTTGGTGTTGAGTTTGCGATCAAAATGGCAGAAGACGAGATGGAGGAAGCTAACCAGCTGTACTGCCTTGGAGATATCGTCCATAATGACATGGAGGTACAGCGTCTCGGTGAAAAAGGACTGGTGATCATCACTAGGGAAGATCTTCAAAATCTCAAGAATTGCAAGGTGTTGATCAGGGCACATGGTGAGCCCCCAGAAACCTATAAAACGGCCATTGAAAACAATATAGAACTTATCGATGCTTCTTGCCCAGTGGTACTAAAGTTACAGCACAGGGTTAAGAATGCATTTGACAAAATGGAGAAGGAAGAAGGTCAAATTGTCATCTTCGGAAAAAAAGGTCACGCCGAGGTGATCGGTCTTACCGGACAAACCATGGAGCAGGCAATTGTCGTAATGGAGGACAAAGATTTGGATCAAATTGATTTTTCTAGGCCGGTCACACTTTTTAGCCAGACTACCAAGAGTACAAAAGGGTTTTACGACCTGAAGCAGAAGATAGAAGAAAGGATAACAGCCGCAAAAGGAAGTGTGGAGGCTGTGGATTTTAACGCCAATGATTCAATTTGCCGTCAGGTTTCCAATCGAGAGCCGCAACTTAAAAGGTTCGCCGCTGAAAACGATGTGATTATTTTTGTGTCAGGGAAAAAAAGTTCCAATGGCAAAGCATTATATGAAGTCTGCAGAAGGGAAAACGAGCAAAGCTACTTCGTGGAAAATGAAAAAGAAATCCATGATGAGTGGTTCAAACCTCATTTTAAAGTAGGGATTTGTGGTGCGACATCCACGCCAATGTGGCTAATGGAGCAGGTGCAGGATTATATCAGAGCATTAGAAAAAAACCAAATAAATGTTTCTTTCCCAAAATGATTTTATCAATAAGCGTTATTAACTTCTATGTTTTGGATCAAATATTAGTAGAAATATCTTCTTATAATTAATGTATTTTACTAGATTTGAGGCGTTTTTCAAAGGACCATACAGTTTCAAAATTACAATATGTCAAAATTAGTTAAGCTTAAGAAGGGGTTTGATATTAAGCTCGTTGGCAAAGCGGAAAAGCAACTGGTTGATTTCCAGCAGGCGCAAACCTTTGCAGTAAAGCCGACCGACTTTATAGGAATGGGACGCCCAAAAGTACTTGTAGCTGAGGGGGATCTGGTGAAAGCTGGTACGCCTATTCTGTTTGATCGAAGGTCCGAGAGCGTAATGTATGTCGCTCCCGTTTCCGGCGAAGTGGTGGAGATAAAGAGAGGGGAAAAGAGGAAGTTGTTGGAGATCAAAATCCTTGCAGATAGTATCATTAATTACGAACAGTTCGATAAATTTTCCGAAGCAGATATTCTTTCCGCTGATAGGGGACGGATTGTTGACCAGCTTACCAAAGGAGGTGCCTGGCCACAGCTGATCCAAAGGCCTTATGGCGTTGTAGCGGATCCTGCTGATGA
>DATGMS010000294.1:0-8950 GCA_035307285.1 Cyclobacteriaceae bacterium | reverse complement strand
CGTGGCGGAAACATCATCCTTCGGGGCAATGCGCAGCATTGGACTTTGCTCCATCTTAAATACAAAAAACATGTAATAGCCGAAGCCGGCAAAGGGGGCGAGGGAGGCAGAAGGAAAGGTTCGGACGGAAAAGACGTGATTCTGGAGGTTCCTTTAGGAACGCTTGCAAAGGATGCGGAGACGGGGGAGGTACGCTGTGAAATCACTGAAGACGGGCAGGAAATTATCCTAAGTCCAGGTGGAAGAGGAGGATTAGGCAACGACCATTTCAAAACCGCCACCAACCAGTCTCCCCATTATGCACAACCTGGAGAACCCGGAGTCGAAGAATGGATCATCCTAGAGCTGCGGCTACTTGCGGACGTAGGCTTGGTGGGCTTCCCTAATGCCGGCAAATCTACCCTGCTATCAAGCATTTCTGCTGCCACGCCGGAGATCGGGGATTATCCCTTCACCACTTTAGTTCCTAACTTAGGGGTAGTGGGCTATAGGGATGACAAATCCTTTGTGATGGCCGATATACCCGGTATCATTGAAGGGGCCGCGGAAGGAAAAGGGCTTGGCCTTAGATTTTTGAGACACATAGAACGGAACTCCATCCTTTTGTTTCTTGTTCCTGCTGACGCCAAGGACATTAAAGCAGAATATGAAATTCTTCTTAACGAGCTAGAGAAATACAACCCGGAACTTCTGGATAAAAAAGGGATTTTGGCCATTTCAAAATCTGACATGCTTGACGAGGAACTTATGAGAGAGATGGAAGAACAGCTTCCACAAGGGATCCCAACCCTGTTTATTTCTTCCGTGAGCCAATACAATCTGGAAAAACTTAAAGATATGATTTGGCAGGCCATCCTTGAATAATGTCAGTTTGTCAGCATTATCAGAATGGCAAACTAATTGAATTAGCGATCGGTAACTTTTAAAAAATTTGAATTATGGAGGAGAAAGATAATTTAGAGAAAGAAGATATTATTAATGAAGACACCACTTCAACGGCAGATTCGGAAATCCCGGTGGGAGATTCAGAAGAAAATACCCAAGCAAAAGAGGCGGAACTTTCTATAGAAGAGAAACTTAAAGCGGAAAATCAGGAATTGAAGGATAAGTATCTACGGTTGTATTCCGAGTACGAAAATTACCGCAGAAGAACGGCCAAAGAGCGCCTGGACTTGATCAAGACCGCTTCCGAAGATGTCATTCGGGAATTGATTACAGTGGTGGATGATTTCGAAAGAGCGTTTAAAGTGGAGGAATCCGATGCTAAGTCCTTGATCGAGGGCAACCTGTTGATTTACAATAAGCTGTTCAAGATATTGGAGAACAAAGGCTTGGAGCCAATTGGAGAGCTGGTTGGAAAGGATTTCGACGCAGAAACACAAGAAGCCATCACCATGGTACCTGCTCCATCCGAGGATCTGAAAGGGAAGGTGATCGATGTCGTGGAGAAGGGATACACCCTCGGCGACAAAGTGATCAGGTACGCTAAAGTGGTCATTGGATCTTAAACTATTATGGCAAAAAGAGATTATTACGAAATATTGGGCATAGCAAAGGATGCTAGCCAGGACGAGATTAAAAAGGCCTATAGAAAAATGGCCATTAAATACCATCCTGACAAGAATCCGGATAATCCCGAGGCAGAAGACAAGTTTAAAGAGGCAGCGGAAGCTTACGAAGTCTTAAGTAATGCCGAAAAACGTCAGCGTTATGACCAGTTCGGGCACCAAGGTGTTAGCGGGAATGGCGGCTTTGGCGGTGGCGGCATGAATATGGAAGATATCTTCTCCCAATTCGGCGACATATTTGGCGGGGGAGGCTTTGATTCCTTCTTCGGCGGAGGCGGCCGAGGGGGAAGAAGAGCCAAAAAAGGCACCAACCTTCGTGTGAAGCTGAAACTTAACCTTGCGGAAATTGCCAACGGCGTTGAGAAGAAAATCAAGGTCAAACGTCACCTGGTCGCCGATGGTGTGACTTTTAAGAACTGTTCTTCCTGTAACGGTAGCGGCCAAATTAAAAAGGTCGTCAATACCATGCTGGGCCAAATGGTTTCAGCAAGTACCTGCCCCACTTGTGGCGGCAGCGGGCAATTGGTCGACAAGAAACCTGCTGAAGCAGATTCGAGAGGATTAATCGTCAAGGAAGAAATCATTCCAATCAATATTCCGGCGGGTGTAAGCGACAGCATGCAGCTTAGTCTTAACGGCAAAGGCAATGAAATCCCAGGAGGAATTGCCGGCGACTTGCTGATTGTCATAGAGGAAATCGAGCATGATGAGCTGCAAAGGGATGGAAACAATGTAGTCTATGATCTATATGTAAGTTTTATCGACGCAGTATTGGGTGCGCAGATTGAGGTGCCGACCATTGACGGGAAGGTGAAAATAAAACTTGAACCTGGAACACAAAGCGGAAGGATTCTTCGCTTAAAAGGCAAAGGGATACAGGAGCTGAACGGATACGGTAAAGGCGACCAATTGATCCATGTAAATGTTTGGACTCCGAAGCAAGTGACTAAAGAAGAAAGAGAGGCTCTGGAGTTGTTAAGGAATTCTGAGAACTTCTCTCCTGCGCCCGGAAAATCCGAGAAAAGTATCTTTGATAAAATGAAAGAGTTCTTTTAGAAGAATCTATTATCAGAATAGATCAAAATACCGGGCCTCAACCCGGTATTTTGCTTTTAATACAACCTTTTGCTACAGTGCCCGTATTTTTCGTATGTTCAAAAAACTAGGCCTATTGATCTGTGTATTGCTTGGATCCATTGACCAGACAGATGCCCAAATTGCTAAGGAATTTGTAATCCGAGAAAACGAAGGGTTTAATTTGGTGAAATTCGATTTTTCCTCCTATAAAGGAACGTCCACCTTACAACATAAGGCTTCCGGGCATCCTGTCCGGGTACACGCCCACCTGAGCAACGCCAATATCATGCCTTCTTTTAATTATGATATTGCAAGTGGGATGCTAAACACGAAAATTGAGCATCGAAATACGGAATCCGAAAATTTAGGCAGAAGCCTCTCGTACCGATTATTTACTAGTGTAGATGAAACCTATGACCATTCCTGGTTCATTGATCTGGATAGCAATTTTTTATATGATCTTAATTTTAACCTAGGCTTGGGAAAAGTGGCCCTAGACCTCTCGCGTGTACCGGTGTCTAAATGCAAGATTAAAACCGCCAGTGCAGATGTGGCCCTGGATTACTCAAGCAACACCCTCAACTCCGCCAGTATGGACACCATGATGGTTGCTGTTAAAATGGGAACAATTGATGCCCGCTCAATTAACTACTCCAATGCCAGAAACATGCTATTTGACGTGAACTATGGAACCGTAAATCTCTCTTTTGCAGAAGAGGTCCCCGGGGGCAGTACAATTTCTGCGATGGTAGGCGCCGGCTCGGTAAACATTGATCTCCCCTCTGGAAGCCTTCCCTATATCATCAAGGTAAAATCGACAGCCATGTGCAGAACTTCCATCCCCAAACATTTGAAAGAGATCGGGAACAAAGTTTATGTCAGCAAAGGATATGATAAGAACGCGGAAGACCTGATGACATTTTTGATTGATATATCTGTGGGCACTGTTTCATTAAAATAAAAATTACTAATATTGATAGCTGTTGCATTCTTTTTCCTTTTTATAATAACCTAAGATTCTCTTTGCTTGAATGTTCTAGAAATTAATTCTTTGGTCAAAACCTACGGAAGCCATACTGCACTTTCAAATATTGACTTACAGGTTCCAAAAGGTTGTATTTTTGGGTTGCTGGGCCCGAATGGTGCAGGAAAAACCACACTGATCAGGATCATTAATCAAATTATTGAGGCTGACTCCGGATCAATCTTCTTTAACGGACAGTCCTTACGACAAGAGCATATCCAACATATCGGCTACCTGCCTGAGGAACGCGGCTTATACAAGAAGATGAAGGTTGACGAGCAGCTCCTATATTTTGCTCAAATAAAAGGATTGTCAAAAACCGACGCCCAATCAAAAGTCAACCATTGGCTCAACAGGCTTCAAGTTTCCGAGTGGAAAAACAAAAGGATTGAAGACCTCTCCAAAGGAATGGCCCAGAAAATCCAGTTTATCGCCACCGTGATCCACGCCCCAGAGCTGCTTATTCTCGATGAACCTTTCTCTGGCTTTGATCCAATGAACGCGGAAATCATAAAAGATGAAATTTTGGCCTTGAGAGATGCGGGAACTACTGTGATCCTGTCCACTCATAGGATGGAATCAGTAGAGTTATTATGCGATTACATTGCCATGATCAATAAATCGCATAAAGTAATCGATGGCTCAGTAGCGGAGATCCGGAAAAATGCCAAAACCAACCTTTTTTCTGTTAAGTTGATAAAAAATGATGAAATCCCGTTTCCTCAATGGGAAAGCTATCAGGACCATCAGGAATACGTCAGTTTTAGTATCCCCTTGAACGGCGCATCCCCAAACATGATGTTGAAGGAATTGATGCAGTATGGGGAGGTGATAGGTTTTGAGGAAGTCATACCTTCGATAGGAGATATTTTTATCCAAAAAGCAAAAGAAAACGATCATGCATAAGATTCTACTGGTGATCAAAAGGGAGTACCTGGCGAGGGTCAAAAAGAAATCATTTTTGCTGGCCACGCTGATTACGCCTCTAATATTTCCGACGATCATGGGGCTTTTCTTATGGATTGCTTTTGATGACAGTAATGAAGAAGCCTTAAGAATTATTGAAGTCGTGGATGACAGCAATGACTTCTTTATGGGAAGTCAAGACAACTATGCTTTTTCCTATTCAGAGGTGGGGGTGGAAGAAGCCAAAGAACTGGTAAGAAACGGGAGCAGGTTCGGGTTTTTACACATACCGGAAATTAATCTGGAAAAGCCGACTGGAATCACCTATTATTCGAATGAAAATCCCAGTATGACTTTGGTAGGCAATCTGGAAGGAATGCTTAAAAGAAAAATTGATGAGTTAAGACTATATAATTCAGGGATTGACCCTGCAATAATATCGTCTTTGCGAACTGATGTATCCATAAAGGCGATTACCTTGAGCGTTACCGGACAAGAGACGATATCCAATGCCACGGTCAACTATGCCATTGGATTTATTGCTGGGATACTCATCTATACCTTTATTTTTGTGTACGGCAACCAGATTATGCAGGGCGTGATCGAGGAGAAATCCAGTCGGATAATCGAAATTCTTATTTCATCCTTAAAGCCATTTCAGTTGATGATGGGAAAAATCATCGGAATCGGGGCCGTCGGATTGACCCAATTTTTGATTTGGATCCTATTAATCAGTGCGGTTTCGTCCTTGGTAATGGGCTTTTTTGGCCAGCAGATGCCCCAGCAGCAAGCCATGGAATTGGCCAATCCTGATGCAGCAAATCTCTTTGAAAGTTCAGGGGAGATGGGGCAAATTTTAGAGGTGCTACAAAACATCAACTTTATCCAGCTGATTTTGACCTTTATCTTTTACTTCCTTGGGGGGTACCTGCTATACGGGGCATTCTTTGCGGCCATTGGGGCGGCAGTGGATACCCCTTCAGACGCGCAGCAATTTATGTTCCCGGTAACGATTCCCTTGATTATCGCTTATATGGGATTGTTTATCTTTGTTTTGGACGACCCCAATAGCAATATGTCCTTTTGGCTATCGGTGATTCCGTTCACCTCTCCCATTGCGATGATGGGCAGGATCAGTTATGGCGTGCCCTTCTTTGATTTGGCCCTGTCAATGGCTTTGTTGATCGGAGGGTTTTTGTTTACCACCTGGCTTGCCGGCAAAATCTATCGCATCGGCATTTTGGTACACGGTACAAAAGTGGGATACAGAACCTTGTGGCGATGGTTTAAAACCGGATAAATTCCAATCAAAACGGATACGGCGCTTCGAATTCACCCGCTTCTATTAAAGCTAAAGAGTCTAAGCAACTTCGATGTTGCTTAAATGCTCTCTTCCTCTTATCTCTGCGTCTCCCTGCGTGCCTACCACAGGCAGTGGCGGATCCATAAAAGGATGTTTTCAGCTACATATAGGGAACGGAATGTCTCCACAACGCACCGGAAACACAGCACAAAACATGGCAAGCATCAGGTAATCTGCCTTAATCCCCCCAGTCTTTCCCACTCTCTCACACATCGGATTTTTTATTTTTTCATTTATTTCCCTTTGCATTTTGCTACCAAATTCTTCTTTGTTTATTTGGAAAATAATTCCAACTTCGGTTCGTCGGAGTAAGCATTTTTATGTCTGGTATACTGTAGCTATAAAAATGGAGTTATAAAGATGGTCAGTTTAAATTTAGCCAATGAAGAATAAGTTTCAGGATTTAACCACCTTGGACTTTTACCAGAACAAGGGGAAAGTCAAATGGATCGTATTCGGATTTTCCCTGCTTATCGGTTTAGGATCCATTTATTATACCAATACCTTGGTGGAGGAATTGAAGGAAAGGGAAAAAAAGCAAATCGACCTATTTGCCCGCGCGCTGGAATATGCCGCAAACAATTCTGACAACCTGACTTTTATCAATCAGGAAATTATCGTTCAAAACCATGATATCCCCGTGATCATCGCGGATGCTTTTGGCAACCCGACAGGCATTTACCGAAACATCCAATTTAACGATAATGCTACTGAAGAAGAAATAGAGGAAAAGCTGAAATCCGAACTTCAGCTGATGAAGGCAGAGTATGAACCGATCATTCTTTCTGAGCTGGAGCAGTATATTTACTATAAAAACTCCGACCTATTGGTTTCCCTTTTTTTCTACCCCTACGTACAGCTGTCAGTGATCATGGTTTTTGGGATTTTCGCCTACGCACTGTTCAACCAATCCAAAATTGCGGAACAAAACCGCGTGTGGGCAGGACTCACTAAAGAAACCGCCCATCAACTGGGGACTCCCCTGGCCTCCCTCATGGCATGGATAGATTACTTCAAGAATTCCCCGGTATGGGAAGAGAATAAGGAAGTGATCATGGAACTGGAAAAAGATGTGACCAAGCTCAAGATGGTTACCGAAAGGTTCAGCAATATCGGCAGCGTACCTGTTATCAAACCGGAAAATGTGTACCAGGTAATAGAGGACGCCATCACTTACCTCCGTCCGCGCATTTCTACCAAAGTAAAAATAACCCTTAATAGCCATGCCGAGGACATCTACGCCATGATGAACAAATCACTTTTCGAATGGGTGATCGAAAACGTCTGCAAAAATGCGGTTGATGCTATGAGAGGCCAGGGAGAAATCAACATTGTGATCGTCAAGGAAAGCGAGAAATACGTGCAAATCAACATCGCCGACACGGGAAAGGGAATGGACAAGTATATGTTCAAAAAGGTATTTAACCCGGGATTTACCACCCGAAAACGTGGTTGGGGCCTTGGATTGACCTTGGCAAAGAGAATCATTGAAGGCTATCACAAAGGGAAGATTTTTGTAAACACCTCCGAACTTGGCAAAGGCACCTCGTTCAGGATAGTATTGAACGGAGTGAGCGAAGATTAGCTTAGGCGGCCCGGATAGAGGATCCTTTTCTTCTTCGAAGGTTGGAAGATAGAAGCGTAGATTCCTATAAGTTCTTCCTGACCAATTTTATGCTCTTAGCTTTTTCCTTTCCTGCTTTGCCTGCGGTAGGCAAAGCAGGAAAGGTCATGTATTAAAAAATAAAAGTCAGCTACCTAGGTCTTGGCAAAATCTGACATTCCTTTGTCTCAGTCTGTAGTCTTCAAATTTCTTGTTTAAAAAATAGGGCAAGTCAAAGGCCTGCCCTATTGAAATAGATAAGCCACACTTTAAAATTGCTTACTCCCGTCCGGCTGAATGACATACTGGAAGGTATAATGAGCGGAAGGCGTAGTAAGCGCCACTTCGCTCATCGGAGGATTGTCTTTATAATAGCTCAAAATCTCCATCTTTACGTAGTTCCCTGCATTGGTCTTGATGATCAGGATCTTTCCCGGCTGGGGACTTACCGTGTGTGTAGTCATGTTATAATTGTACCAGCCATTTCCCGAACCTGTAGGTATCGCTAGACCTTCTGCAGCGTCAGTCTTCAATTGGACATCCTCAGGTATGGCATTGTATTGTTCAAAAACACCCTGAACAATGGTGGCTTCAGCATTTCCGGCCCCACTCACCCCACTGTTGACGATTATGCTAAGTCCTTTAAATCCCAAATCCCAATTATCCTCCTTAGAAGGCACCAGATCATTTTCCTCAAAACTATAATACTGATAGGAACTTTGTCCGACTATTTCCCCTGTTTCTCGGTCCATTACATCGGCGGGGGCATGAAGATTCTCTACCATCACTGCTTCAAGGTTTTCTTCTGGTTTTGGATCATCAGAATCACTACAGGAGAACATCATGGCCGAACTTGCCAATGCTAAATTCCAAATTATCAACTTTCTCATTTTCGTAAATATAGGTTTAGTTTACTATTTTAATAATTGATGTAAATTCGATTGCATCCCTACAAACAACAGTCGCCCTGCGTTGGTAGGGTCATGGAAATTGAGGGAGTTCAGCAGGTTCCTGCCGCCAGCTTCCAAACGGATACCATTGTCCAAGGTCTTGCTCAAGGTGAGGTTCCATACCATTAAACCTTTGGAGTACTCCATGTCGTCATCCAAAATAAGATTGCCATTGATATCCCCAAAACCAAACCTGCCCCGGTAGATTCCCCGCACGGCTACGTCTACCCCAGTAAGCTTTTCATAATAGTTCACCTTGACATGGCCGCTATGCCTGCTCCTATTCAGCAACCCTCCATAGTCTGAGCGGGTAACTACTTGTGTCCGATTGGAGGCATCTCTTTTATAGAGTTCTCCATTGTCGATCCGGTCTAACACATCCAGATCTCGCGTATCTAAGAAACTGTATCCGGTAGACAGCTGAAGCCCATCAAGAATTCGCCAGTTGATATCCAGTTC
>DATGMS010000293.1:0-4039 GCA_035307285.1 Cyclobacteriaceae bacterium | reverse complement strand
CCCCTGTTTTTGTCGTGATCAATACCACACCGTTTCCTGCCCTCGAGCCATATAAGGCGGCTGCGCTGGGTCCTTTTAGTATGGTGATATCCGCAATATCATCTGGGTTAAGTCCTGAAATGGCATTGCCATAATCGACCCGGTTGTCACTTCCGATCTGGCTCACATTGTTCAAGGTGTTGGCGATGGGGACGCCATCGACAACGAACAAAGGCTGATTATCTGAACTAAGCGAGGTCGCCCCTCTTATGACCATGCTTACCGATGAGCCGGTGCCTCCGGTTGAACTCACGGTCACACCTGCCACCTTTCCCGCCATGCCGTTCAACACATTCTCCTGCACCACCCGGTTTAGTTCATCGCCTCCTATCCTACCGATAGAATAGCCCAGTGAAATCTCTTCCCTCCGGATCCCCAATGCAGTCACGACGACCTCTCCCAACTGTCCAGCTTCTGGTGTTAACGTAATATGGAGCACGCTTCGGGATCCTATCTCCACTTCTTGGGTTTGATAGCCGATAAAGGAAAAAATCAATACAGAACTACCCGTGGGTACTTCTATAGCGTACATACCATAGATATCTGTACTAGTCCCAATATTGGTATCCTTTACCAAAACATTGGCGCCCGGTATTTCTAAGCCATCTTCTGAGGAAATAATTTTTCCCGTGACCATACGGCTCTGCCCCATGACACTTAGGGATCCCATCACTAGGATGATCAGCAACGTAGGGAAGACTGAAAGGATTTTGAGTAACGTAAAATGTTTAGCCATATATTTTCCCGTTTATAATTTCCACCTATAAACAATACTAGACATCCTGAATTATAGGCTATTATAAAAATCCGGGATTTCATCCTTAAAATCAAAAAGATGTGTTGGTCGCGCATCCGTAAAGCAGAATGGCTCGTTCGTACTTTGCACTGCCGGCCCGTATGTTGCACAGCCGATCCGTAAAAGGGAATGCTCCGTTCGTACACTGCACAGCCCACCCGTAAAATGGAATGCTCCGTCCGTACGTTGCACAGCCGATCTGCAAAATGGAATGCCCCGTCCGTACGCTGCACAGCCGATCCGCAAAATGGAACGCTCCGTTCGTACGTTGCACAGCCGATCCGCAAAGTGGAATGCTCCGTTCGTACGTTGCACAATCGGTTCGTACGCCGCACAGCCCAATCGTAAAAAAAAGCCCGGAAGCAAATACTTCCAGGCTGCAGCATCAATGGTGGTGGACACCGGGTCCATGGGCATGCCCATGTTCTAATTCTTCGGGCTCTGCATCCCTTACTGCGACGATCTCTCCTTTGAAAAAAAGATCCAATCCAGCTAAAGGTGAATTAAAGTCCATATGAACTCCCTTATAATCCACCTTAAGTACTTCTCCCCTCATCTGGTTTCCCTGGTCATCCTTCATAGGAATCACATTACCCACCCTGAGGATATCCTTATTCTTCTTTCCTTCTTCTTTAAAGGCAGATTTCGGGACAATCACCTTTCGGCTTTCATCATAATCCCCATATCCATTTTCATAATCAATAAACACCTCGAAAGTATCTCCGGCTTCCTTTCCCAGCATTGCCTCCTCCAAGGCAGGAAGCGTATTTCCTGCACCGAAAAGAAAAAGGAAAGGTTGGTCTTTTGGAACAGTTTCCATCCATTCTTTTCCATTCTCACCGTCATCTACATGCAGCTCGTAAGCTACCGATACCACTTTATTTTTTTCTGCTTTCATCTAGTTCAAATTAAAATAAGAATCTATTTTTCCAGGGGTTTCCCTGCTATGTAAGCCCCAAAGTTAACAAGAACTAGCCAGATCTTTGACATGAGCAAAGGCGGACAAACCTTATATGAACTATTAAACCTTCCAAGGCCCTGTTATTGCCACTGTGATTCCCGGACCTTGGATATTGACAAAATAAGTTTTGCCTGAGGCAGAAAAAACACCACCGGCCAACTCCGATTCATACCCAACATTTTCAGCCAATTTGTAATATTCACCTTGGGGAGTAATCCCTACCAAGAAGGGATGTTTATGATCCTCACAAAGCACCACATCCCCCCATGGAGCTATAGCAAGGTTGTCGCAGTTTTTTAAGATTTCCCGGTCGTTGGGCTCGGCAAAGAGTTCTAACTTACCCGGATTGGCCTTTTCTTCTGGCTTTCCCTCCTGCTCGCTAGGAATATATCTAAATACCTGCCCCGCACCAATCTTCCCGCCATTGGTACAGGCAAAGTACAGCTCTTTGTCGCCAAACCAAATGCCTTCGCCTCTGGCAAAGACGGCTGCTCCCTTGTCGAAGCCCTGATATCTTAAATCATCTTCGGGAGATTCCACATGCTCTATATCAATCCATGTGACGTCGAACAATTGGTTCACGGGAAATTCTGGCCCATCTTGGTCTTTCCAGTTTCGGGTATCGCAACTCTTTTGTCCTACAACCACCAAAGCCTGAAGCTTTCCCCCATCAAGCATCTTACCTAGAGTATTGGGGATATACCGGTAAAAGATGCCGTCCCCCCGGTCTTCTGTAAGGTACACTATGCCTGAAGCCGGATCAACGGCCACTGCTTCATGATTAAATCGCCCCATCTCCTTTATCGGTACCGGTGATGCCAGCGACACCTTCTCAGTAGCGGGAACTTCGAAAACATAGCCATGGTCTTTTTCGGCGGTCCCCTCATAAGCCCCTTCGCTAACGGTACTTTCCTCGCAGGTGAGCCAAGTGTTCCAAGGCGTGATTCCCCCAGCGCAGTTCCTGATGGTGCCGGCTAGGCTCATAAACTGCTTTTCCAGTTCTCCTGTCTTTTCGTTGTAGACAAAGGTTGAAGTGCCCCCTAGGGCAGGCAGTTTTCCTCTGCCATAGTCATAGAAATACTTGGAATCCAGCTTGGATAGCAGTTCGTTATTGGGACCAAAGCCGCTCTGCTCAAGGGCTTCCGGACCGTTCTCATGGTTTCGGACGACGATTGCTCTGCCCTTCTTTCCCTGAAAAGCTCCCATGCCATCTGCCAATCCCGGTAACAAAAGTCCATCTGCCATTTTATCCCCGCGTCGGGAAATCATCTTGTAGGTAAAACCTTTGGGAAGGTTTAATATGCCTTTAGGATCTTTTACCAATTCGCCATAGCCCGCCGCTTGGGGAAAAGAGGGTTTGGCGGACAGGGGGTTGATAAATTGGTAGAGGCCCATAAAACCCAAAGTGGCAATGCCGGATGTTTGGATAAATTTGCGTCTTGAAGCGCCGGGATTGGATGTGTTCATAAGAGAAAATAAATTATTACTTGGTGGATCAATTTGGTTGATAGGCTTCCTTGTATTTTGACCAAATCTCATAAATGGGGGCTCCGGTGGAGCTTTTGCCACTATGGTGCCATTGGCCGTCTTTAACTTCGTAATTGAATTCCAAGGTAGCACCTACCCTGCTGTCATCCCTTGAAAAGAATGTTATGTTTTCTTTATATATACCGTTCTGGGCAGAATAAGTGCCCCCACCTGTACCGCTAAATTCTTTTGTCTCTGAATTAAAAGCAATCCACTGAAACCGTCCACCGCTGAGAATCTTAACTGTCCGCCTTGCACCCGGAGTCATGGTACCGATTTTACCCTCTTGTTGTCTTCCCGTAATGACCCAATTTCCCGTTAAATCATCATCTTGGTCTGAAACCCTTTCC
Organism: Cyclobacteriaceae bacterium; assembly: GCA_035307285.1. Lineage (GTDB taxonomy): Bacteria > Bacteroidota > Bacteroidia > Cytophagales > Cyclobacteriaceae > DATGMS01. The sequence continues at coordinate 366 of DATGMS010000293.1, read as the reverse complement.
CAAATTTCGATCAAACTCTTTCCCTGTGAATTGGTTGATATAATGATTTTATCGTCTTTGGCGTCCAGATTATATTCCTTCTTCGTTCCAACCGATTGGGGATTGAGCGTATTGAAGTCCAACATTTCAACGTACTTGTTGCCATCTAAAGAAAATTCACCTCCCATCGTTCCCAGGAATTTGTCACCTTCCAACATCTTCGATCCAGACGCAAAGTAGCCGTCCTGGTAGATTCTTATGTGTTCTTCTTGGGCCACCGGCTGGCCGTTTTTGTGCGTTAGCTTCCAGGCGCCTTCCAAATCCTGCCCAAAGACCATTGTAGAGGATACCATGAGAGGAATAATCATAAATTTTTTCATAGTAAAT
>DATGMS010000292.1:0-2831 GCA_035307285.1 Cyclobacteriaceae bacterium | reverse complement strand
AGAAGCGGAGGCGGTGAAATTGGCTGTATTACCCGTGATATCCTTCTTGTTGGCGGCAGCAATGATTTTACCCGCAAAAGCCGCCTATAAGTATTTTTCTAAAGACGATAATCCTTATCTACTGGAAAGTTCTTTCTCTTTCTTCAATGTGGCTTTTTTCGGAATCCCCGTTGTCACCGCTTTGTTTGGGGAGGAAGGGGTTACCACGTTAATCTGCATCTATGTAGGAACTGCATTGTATGGCAATACCATTGGGTATTATCAGGTGGCCAAGTCGAAATTTTCAACTAGAGATGCGGTCTCAAAAATTTTCAAGATTCCTTTTTTATATGTTTTCCTACTTGCGTTAGCATTAAAATTCTTTCAGGTGGAAGTGCCGGATGTTGTTACTCCCGTGGTGGATGTGTTTAGTGTGGTGGTTTCGGCGGGGGGAATGATGATGGTTGGCATGAATATTATCAAGGTGAACTTTAAGGCGTTGAAGGTCAAATACTTCGGTAAGATATTATCTCTCCGACTTATCAGTGCGATTGTAATCATGGGATTGTTGATAGGCTTGGAATCTTTCTTGGTAGCGCAGCTTGAAACGGAGGATATTCAGATGCTGGCTTTAATACCTTTTTTTCCAGTGGCGGCCAATGTCACTGTTTATGCGAGTTTTCTTCATTCTAAAGAAGAGGAGTCGGCACTCATGGTCTTCTTGACCGTTGGACTATCGCTTATATTGGTGCCTTTGGTGGCCATGTTCTTTTGATATTGATTTTAATGGTGGAGGAGTAAAGCTGCGTTTCTTTTCAGGCAAAATCAAAATTCCCTTGATGTTTAGTGAAATGTGCCAGATTTAAACCGATTTTTACATATTTTACGGAAAATAGCAGCGATTTTGAGTGATTATTCAATAAAAAATAGCTTTTTTTGCGTTGCTTAACATTCATTTTGATGTAGACTACCACAGATTGGATCAGTAGATCAATATTTTCAATTTCACAACAATGACAATAAAATTCCCATTATGGTTTTAGGTGTACTTAAAGAACCCTCGCCAGAAACAAGAGTTTCGCTTCATCCAGATGCGGTTAAGGCGCTGGTTTCTGCCGGGAACAAGGTTCTCATCGAATCGGGGGCAGGAGCGACTGCCTTTTTATCCGACGAATTGTTTCAGGAGGCAGGTGCCGAGGTAACTGCTAGGCCCGCGGTTTTTGAGCAAGCGGAAATGATTTTTCAGATTACGCCCATGGAGGAAGCGGAATGGAAAACACTGGCAAGCGGCAAAATCTTGGTAGGGGTTTATCAACCTCTAGTGGCTCGCGAATCAATGGAGGCGATGTCGAAACAAGGGATAACTTTGTTCAGTATGGACTCCATCCCAAGGATTTCAAGAGCCCAAAGCATGGATGTGCTTTCCAGTATGAGTACTGTTTCGGGATACAAGGCAGTGCTTTTGGCCGCAGCCAATCTTCCCCGTTTTTTCCCGATGTTGATGACTGCTGCAGGCACTGTTCCTCCTGCAAAAGTACTTGTAATCGGTGCCGGAGTGGCGGGGTTACAGGCGATTGCTACGGCTCGACGCTTGGGGGCGGTGGTAGAGGCATTCGACACTAGGGCTTCCGTAAAAGAACAGGTACAAAGTCTGGGCGGTAAATTCGTAGAGGTTCCTGGTGCTGTGGAGGACAAAGGTGCTGGCGGGTATGCGGTAGAGCAGTCCGAGGAATACAAAAAGAAGCAATCTGAAATGCTGGAGAAATCCATTGTCAAATCAGATGTGGTCATTACCACTGCTTTGATTCCAGGCAGAAGGGCTCCCTTGTTGATCACCAATGCCATGCTTAAGCAAATGAAGCCAGGTGCCGTGGTCGTAGATCTAGCGTCAGTGAACGGAGGAAACTGTGAGGGAACGGTGGATAACAAGACTGTAGTCGTTGAAGGAGTGACCATAATCGGGAGTTCTGCTTTGCCTGCAACCATGCCGGAAGATGCGACCCGGATGTATAGCAAGAACCTTCAAAATTTCTTGAAGCTTCTACTCAATAATGACCAGCTCAACCTCAATTTCGAGGATGAAATCATTAAAGGAACCTGTATCACCCATCAAGGAGCCATTGTTTTCAAGCCCTTGTTAACCGCTTAATTATGGAAGATATTTTAAATTATTTGACAGAAAACCAACAACAGATTTACATCTTCATCCTTGCGGTATTTGTGGGGGTAGAAGTGATATCCAAGGTACCAACCGTGTTACATACCCCTCTTATGTCGGGATCCAATGCCCTCTCCGGAGTGGTAATCGTGGGTTCTATTATAGTATTAGGCCATACGGAACCGGGAAATTATTTAGGCCTATCCTTGGGATTCGTCGCTGTGGTATTGGCGACACTCAACGTAGTGGGCGGGTTTGCCGTGACCAACAGGATGTTGGAAATGTTCAAAAAAAAACCTGCTAAAAAATAACAGCCATGATAGAGTCAATTATTTCTTTAAGCTATTTAGTAGCTGTTGTATTGTTTATCGTAGGTATGAGGATGCTGAGCCATCCGGATACAGCACGTAGAGGAAACGGAATTGCGTTGTCAGGAATGGTCCTGGCTATTATAGCTTCAATGTTTACTCCTGGCTTGAGCAACATTTTGTTGATTCTCATTGCCATGGCCGTAGGGACCGTGGGCGGTCTTTATTTCTCGAAAACAGTAAAAATGACGGCCATGCCCGAGTTGGTCTCGTTTTTCAACGGAATGGGTGGTGCCGCTGCGGCTTTGATTGGACTGGTGGAATATCAGACTTTGTCTATGTCCCAGACCGGCCAAGGTATCGTATTGATGGTGAGCTTGATCCTG
>DATGMS010000291.1:0-2993 GCA_035307285.1 Cyclobacteriaceae bacterium | reverse complement strand
ACGGGAGATTCAAAAGGAAATGCTTTAATTTACGTTTGCTTCGATAAAGTTTGCCAAAAGCCGGTCTCGACCGTTGAAGAAGCCTTAAAGCAGTTTCCCACATTAGCCTGATGAAATTTGGATAGTTTGTTTGGAGATAGTAATGAGCAGGACGAAAAGCCTTCGCTTTTTGCAGATATCATATTGCCCGTCCCTATTCCCAATATGTTCACCTACCGCGTGCCCAGAAGCATGGAGTCATTGGTGGGGATCGGTCATCGGGTAATCGTGCAATTCGGCCCGAAAAAGATTCTGACGGGGATCATCGGCAAGGTGCATAGCAAAGCCCCAATAGTGTACGAAGCCAAAGCAATTCTGGAGATTCTAGACGAATATCCGGTTGTCAACCCGCTACAGATCAAGTTTTGGGGCTGGATGGCGGAGTATTATTGCTGTCATTTAGGTGAGGTGATGAATGCGGCTCTTCCCACAGGCTTCAAGCTAAGTAGCGAAAGCAAGATTCAGCTCAACCCCAGTTTTGATGAAGTTGAGGCCAATTTTCCCATTGATGATCGTGAACGTGTAATTTTGGACGCACTCGTGGAGAAAGGAGAGTTGACTTATGGGGAATGTGAAAAGCTTCTACAAGTAAAGTCAGCCTATGCTATCATCAAAAGCTTGGTAGCGAAGAACGCTGTTCTGGTTTTTGAACAGGTCAAGGAAAAGTACTCCCCTAAAGTAGAAAACCGGGTTCGTTTAGACGCTTCTTTTCTTGTGGAAAAATCTTCTTTGGAAGGCTTATTCGATCAACTCAGCAAGAGGCCCAAACAAGAGGAAGTCCTGTTGAAATACCTCCAGCAGGTGCCAGTCTACCAACGGCCTGAACTTAATGAAAAAGGGCTGGACAGGAGATCTTTTGCAGAGGCAGGTTTGTCTGCTAGCGCTTTATCCACCTTGATCAAAAATGGGATTTTTGAAGAATTCAAGGTAATTGTCAGTCGGTTTGAGACTATACCTACAGAGAATACGTATGTAGAATTATCTGATTTCCAAGAAGCAGCCCTGTTCGACATCAAGAAAAACTTTGAGGATAAACAAACCGTTTTGCTACACGGCATTACAGGTAGCGGAAAGACAGAAATATACATCCGGCTGATTCAGGAAGTATTGCAAAGCGGCTCGCAGGTATTATTACTGTTGCCGGAAATAGCCCTTACTACGCAGATTGTGACCCGCCTCCAAAAAGTCTTCGGCAGTAAGATGGGGGTGTATCATTCTAAATTTTCAGACAATGAACGGGTGGAAGTATGGCAGGGGGTACTGACTGGAAAGTACTCGTTTGTAGTAGGCGTCAGGTCGTCGATTTTCCTTCCCTTCGACAGTTTAGGGTTGATCATAGTAGATGAGGAGCACGAGACCTCTTACAAGCAATATGATCCGGCTCCACGTTTTCAGGCACGGGATGCCGCAATTATGTTGGCTTGGCTTCACCAGGCAAAAATCCTCCTTGGAAGTGCGACACCATCTTTTGAATCCTTCTATAATGCGCGGACTAATAAATATGGCTATACCTATATGGATAGGCGCTTTGGGGAAGCCCTTCTTCCCGACTTTATCCTCTCCGATGCCTTGTTAGATCAAAAGAAAAACCTGCTCAAGCTGGACTTCACCAGGGTCCTCAGGGAAAAAATCCAGGAGGCTTTGAACAAGCAGGAGCAGGTTTTGATCTTCCAGAACAGACGAGGCTATGCCCCATATATCTCCTGTGATGAATGTGGCTGGATTCCCGGCTGTGAGCAATGTGACGTCAGTCTGACCTACCATCAGTTCAGGGAAGAGATGCGCTGTCATTACTGTGGCTTTAAAGAGAAGGTACCTCTCTCCTGCCCTGCCTGCGGCAGTAATAAGCTGGCCAGCGTGGGGCAAGGGACGGAAAGGATTGAAGAAAGTCTCTCGTTATTATTTCCCGAAGCACGGATCGCGAGGATGGATTTGGACACTACGCGCAGCAAATATGGCTATCAGCGGATATTGGAAGATTTTGGCTCTGGAAATGTGGACATTTTGGTGGGTACTCAGATGATCACAAAGGGGCTGGATTTTGATAAAGTAACTGTAGTAGGGATCGTAGACGCGGACCGCATTCTTTATTTCCCAGATTTTAGAGCCGGGGAAAGGGCTTTTCAACAGATCACCCAAGTGGCTGGAAGGGCGGGGAGACGAAAAGCGCAAGGGAAAGTAATCATCCAGACCCGCAGACCAGACAACCCCATCTTTCAAAAGATCATACAGGGGGATTACCAGAACTTCTATCTGGAGGAAATGGCAGAAAGAAAAAGGTTTTTTTACGCCCCATTCGTAAAGATCATTAAGATCACCCTTAAACATAAAGATGCGCGTCTGGCGGAGAGGGCAGCTAAGAATTTGGCTAATTTAATAGGGACAAGTTCGGTAAAAAAAATCATTCTTGGTCCAGAGAAGGGCCTTGTGGCAAAGGTGAAAAACCAGTACCTATATGAGATCTTGGTAAAACTTGAAAAATCAGGAAATGCCCCGGCTGTCTTCAAGCAGGAACTGACGCGCCACATTGAAGAGGTACAAGCCCAAAAGGAGTTAAGGTCGGTTCGGGTTGTAGTAGATGTAGATCCTTATTGATTAGCAGCGCCCCTTTCTTGCTGCTTGTTCGGATTAAGCGGTCAGTATTATTAGATATCCCCAATAATCTTTAATTTGCGGTTGATTTTCATCCAATTTAAGAATTAAACTCCATGCAGATCGATCTCAAAAAAGACGTCTTGCCCCACTTTTTGGGAATTGCCTCTTTTTATCTTCTTGTGCTTCTATACTTTTCACCCATTGTATTTGATGGAAAAATGATGTTTCAAGGAGATATTCTCCAGTGGGAAGGATCTGCCAAGGAAATATTAGAATACCGCGAGAGCACAGGGGAAGAAGCCCTTTGGACCAACCGCATGTTTGGCGGGATGCCATCCTACCTGATCAGCCTGGAATCC
>DATGMS010000290.1:0-7503 GCA_035307285.1 Cyclobacteriaceae bacterium | reverse complement strand
ACGAGTGCGTCCTTCTTGTTTAGTATAATAGAAGGAGGCTCTGTATTGCCTACTATTGAGAGAAGAACAATAAAAATGTTAATCATGGAATTTTGGGTTTATTGGGCAACACTGTACCTTCTTTTTATAGAAGGTAGATATCATTAGAACGCCTTTAGTCTTGTATTGACCTTGCATGGCCTTCTAAGTGGAGATCTTTAATAGAAGCTAAAAATATTTATTTTTTATAAGACTTACATTTCGTTTCTAGCCTCAAAGTGTTCATATCTTGCCCACCAATCGCGTTAAACAGGATCGTCATGTTGTCCCATGTCGATACCGTCCATATTTTTGCAATGGAGTAAGACCTTGGGTGTATGATTTTTCACAGAACATCGCCGTCAACTGAGACAAATAGAAGACTGTCTAGCAACTAGTTGCAACATTAAAATAGGTCTGCATCGAAAAGATGCGCTTTTTTACTTCTACTCCATGCAACCATTTTTCGCTACTTTGCATCTACTTATTGAAAGCAAATAGGAATGTTTATCCGAAGAAATTTTACCACAGAAGCAGAGGTTATCAAGGGCTGTATTAAGGGGGACAGAAAGGCCCAGCAGCACCTTTATGATCAGTATAGTGGGAAATTTCTTGCTATCTGCCTAAGGTATATCAAAGACCGCGATGTGGCAGAGGATGTAATGATAGAAGGCTTTATGAAGATCTTTGGAAACCTTTCCAAATTTGAAGAAAAAGGGAGTTTTGAAGGTTGGATGAAAAAATTGATGATAAGGGAGGCACTGATGGCTCTACGGAAAAATAAGAATTGGCTGCTAGAAGTAGCCCTTGATGCCTCAGAGGGAACGCCAGGTCACCATTATGAAATCAAGGATATGGAAACAGCGGATTTGATGAACATGATCTATGAACTTCCATTGGGTTACCGGACGGTGTTCAATCTCTACGCCATAGAAGGTTACGCCCATGCTGAAATCAGTGAACTTCTGGGCATCTCAGAGAACACCTCTAAATCCCAATTAAGCCGGGCCAGAGGCTTATTGAAGCAGAAGCTGGCCCTTCAACAGTTAAACGAAAGGAGCACCAATGGCTGAAGAATATAATGATCTCGACCGGTTATTTCGGGAAAAATTGGAAGGACATTCTATTAACCCCTCCCCCATAGCATGGGAAAAACTTCAAGGCCGGATGGCCCAAAAGAAGAAGGGTATGGCATGGATAAGGATTGCCGCCTCCCTATTATTTGTACTGGGACTCACGGCACTCTTATGGCTCAGCGTAAGGGAAAGCCAGCAAGAATTGGAAATCTTAGCAGATGAAGAACCAGCACCTGAGGCTGTTCAGGAATCGCCTCTTGTGCAGGAAGCCCCGGTTGTAGAAGAGAAGGTCGAAGAAAAAGAACTTCCCGTACAGAAGAAGCCGTCCACCAAAAAGACGACACCAAATCCGGCGGGACTAAATCCTGCGGGACCAACGCTAGCAGCCACCCGGCCGACCGAATCCGTCCCTCCTACCCGGGATTCGGAACCCGAACAGGCGGTGGAAGTTATTGAGCTTCCTCCATTGGATACTGAGCTGCTGGTAGCGGAGGCGATAACCGATACTTCGGAGGAATTGGTCACAAATGAGGTCACTTATAAAGTAACCATAATCTCCAATGGGATAAAAGCGACCCCCGAAAAGGAAACACTTGTAGGAGAGATTGAAAATAAAATCGAAAGAATAGGAGGATTAATTGGTAAAGTAGACCAAGGGTTCGCCGACCTTCAAGATGCCAAAAACAATCTCTTCGCATCCATTACCGCCAAGAAATAAAACAATAATTAAAAACTAAATACTTAAGTGATGAAAAAGCATTTACTTACCCTTTGCCTATGGGCGGTGGTTCTTGTGACGTATGGTGTCGAAATGGACACGCTGATCTCCAAGGACAGCGTGATCGTAGAGTTCGGGAATTCCGGCAAAATCATTATGATCGTTGACAATACGGAGGATTTTGAAAGATTAAAAGCCATGGATGTCAATCAGATCATCCGGGAATTGAATCTTGAGCTGGATCGGGAGTCAGGGGAAACTACAACGGTGGAAATAAAACATAAAGACGGCAACAAAGAAATCATCAAAATCCATGAAGATGGACCCGAAACAAAGGTGTACGTCGGGAGATGGCGTGTGATTGTCGATGAATCCGGTAGCAAAACCCAGGTAAAACTGGAATCAGGCCCTAAGAGGAAGAAAGAAGATCCTGACTTCCGCACCTATTTTAATATGGATATGGGAGTCAACAACTACTTCGAAAACAATGCGGTACCTGGAGAGCGATCTGTCCACGGTGTAAAAGGATGGGGAAGCTGGAATGTGGGTATCAATTGGATGGCAAGCCAAAAGCTACAGAAAGGAAGATATTGGGATTTTGGACTTGGTGTTCAATGGTACAATTTTAAGTTTGAAAACCGGGGGTATCAAGCCGTAAATGGCATTGACGGGATAGAATTTATCAACAGGACGGACGTAAATGGCTTTAAAAGCAAAATTTCTGCCTCCTACCTAACAGCACTAACCTTGCTGCGTTGGGATTTTGGAAAAATGAATGACAATGACAGAGACGGATTAAGAGTAGCCATTGGTCCATATGCGGGCTATCGACTAGGTGGAAGAAGCAAATTTGTATACAGAGAACTGGAAGGTTCCGGAAGGAAAAAAGACAAAGAGCCAATTGGTGCCAACCTGAACAACTTCCGCTATGGTCTTAGGGGTGAAATTGGCTTCAGAAGTGTCACTTTCTTCACCACCTACGACTTCAATTCTTTGATCCAAAAGGACAGAGGCCCATCCCTCCACCCCATTGCTTTTGGCTTGGTATTTTAAAATAAAGACAAACCCAACATCTATCAAATATGAAAAAACAACTGCTTCTTTCATTGATGATCCTTCTCTGGATTCAAATGGAAGCTCCTGCCCAGGATGAAATGGTTAAAAGTTACTCAGGCATTGAGAGTGTGACTATAGAAGGAGGATCATTGGAAGTAACCTATCAGGGAAGCCCAGATAAGACAGACATTGAAATAAATGCCTACTTAGGGCCGGAAAAAGAACAAGAAAAAGAGCTTGTATTTGTGACCATGGGGAATGTATTAAAGGTTGCCTATAAGCCTCAACAAAGATCCCATAATAACTATCGCGGACCTAAAAGATATGTCAGGATCACAGGACCTGAGGATATGGAATTGGAAGTCAAAAATTCTTCCGGCAAAATCGTTGTGGAAAATGTTAATTCAGAACGAACCTTTTTGACGATCAGTTCGGGTCATGTCACAGCTTCCGGTATCGGGGGAGATTTAGTCTTAAAAGGCTCCTCAGGAAATATCGAGGTAAAAGATGTAGCGGGGTCAGTGACTTGTTCTATCACCTCAGGGATGTCAACCATCGATGCGGTGGAAGGTGATTTGAGTTTCTCCTCCACAAGTGGTCGGTTAAAAGCCTCCGATATCCGAGGCCGCGTAGATGCGAAGCTGACTTCAGGTTCCGTGAGCTTGAACCGTGTCGGGGAGCTTGGGGAGCTGGCGCTATCATCGGGGAATGTCAAGGCAACTGAGGCAGGATTAGGAAAAGCAACTTCTTTCAAAGGTTCATCAGGATCCTTTGCTGTCACCACGCCTTCTGACCTGAATTCATTCAACTATGACCTTCAAGCCAGCAGTGGCTCGCTGAAAGTAGGTGGTTCTTCCAAAGCAAAACGATTAGTCATACAAAACGGAGCCTCCACCACTGTCAAGGGAGATATTAGTTCAGGCAGAATCAGTATTGAAAATTAATGGCATTTTTCCCTATAAACACCAACTGCTAAAGATTGAGTTATTGAATCAATAGCAGTTGGTGAAAAGGGCACATTTACTCTATATAATTTCTGTGGATCTGGTTCACAAATTCCTTTTCATCATCCTTAAACTTAAAAATACGGGTGATCCGGTGGGGTGAAGGCTTGAGCACAGAAACCAAGATCAAGACCATGGCATATAGAATGATAAAACCTACACTGCCATAAAACAACAAACCGAACGTGGCGATAAATCCAACTACCGCTAAAATAACATACCTGACCGATGTGGCCTTGAGATAACCCAAGACTTTCTCCTCAAAAGAGACACCTGTTGCCTTCAAGTTTCTAATGCTTCTTTGGAAATTTATTTGTTGAAACATCAGAAGCGCCAAACTCAACGCCACCAGGAAAGGATGAATGATTTCTGGAATTTCAGGAATATTGAAGGTCCTTACTGGCTTAGTTAAGTTAAGATATACGATGGCAAAGAAAGGAAGAGGAAGAAGGATCAGCAACAATAGATTCCGTTCGGTAATCCTGTATTTGTCCTTAAGAGCGGGATAGTCCTTCATTTGCTATTCGATGTTGATCTTAACATCTCCTGTCAAGGGATGGGACACACAGCAAAGCACATATCCCTCCCGAAGTTCGTTGGCACTCAATCCGGCATCCTCGTCCATCTTTACTTCACCTGACAGAAGTTTACCCCTACAAGAAGTGCAAAGCCCGCTTTGACAGGAATAAGGCATATCTACATCTTCCTTCAATCCGGCTTCCAGTATGGTTTGATCCGGCGAAACTTCAAATTCATATTCTTCTCCCTCCAGAACGATCTTCACTTCCCTTGTTAACTGTAGCGGGGCTTCAACAGTGGTCGTCTTCTCCTTGGCAGAAGGGGCAATAAAGAAATTCTCTTTAAGCACCACTTCCTTATTTATACCCATACTTTCCAAAGTGGTTAGCGTGATTTCCATCAATCCTTGGGGGCCACAGGTTATGTAAACTGTCTTTTCTGCATCAGCAAAAGTATTTTGGAGCAAGGCGTCTTTGATCGTTTCTGCGTCTATACGGCCTTTAAGACCAGACCAACTGCTGCTTGGCTGTGTTAGGTGATGGATTACCTTGAGTTTTCCAGGATACTTTCCCTCCAACATGTTCAATTGGTCCCTAAATATAATCTGCTCTTCGGATCTGCTACAATAGAGAAGGGTTATCTGAGACAAAGGCTCATTGACTAAAATGGATTTGGCAAGACCCATTACTGGGGTAATCCCACTGCCACCGGTCACCATCAAATAATGCTTCTTGCTTTTAGAGTGGTAATCCAAGGTAAAATGTCCCATAGGCTTCATGATCTCCAAGGATTTTCCAGGCCTCAATTTGTCCAAAAGATAATTGGAGACTAATCCATCCTTTACCCGCTTTACAGTGATCCCCGGGTATGGATCTACAAAAGGGGAAGTGCATAGACTATAGGATCTTCTTTCTTCTTCTCCGTTGATGTCGAGAATAACTGTCAGGTACTGCCCCGGCTTATAATCCAAGTAAGGCTCAGGCTGTTCAAAATAAATCGTAACTGTATCGGGCGTTTCCTTTACGATTTCTCTTATTTTCAACGAAAGGTATTGGCTGCTATTTTTTTTAGCTTCTTTATTTTTAAACAGGTTAAACAGCATTCTATATTTCTTAAACGTTTTTTCTAAATCACACAAAATTAAGGCCTGATAACTGGCAATCAGGACCTACTTCAATTTTATCAACTATACAACATTTTATTTTGGCCCGGGTTCCTTATCTCTGCTCTTTTGCGATTTTTTTAAATTAAAATCCTCTGTTGCTTGTAGCGTTCCGGGGATCGACCACGTCTGGATATTGAAGTCAAAAAATAAACCAACTATAAATTATGAGTACCAGAATGAATAAAACGAAGCTATCAAAACTGTTGACCAGAAGTGTTGGGATATTGAGCTTGGCTGCTATCCCATTTCTTACCAGTTGCTTGGATGATGATGATGTCAACGTCAATCCTGAACCTGTAGCATACGTATCCTTTTACCATGGCTTGCCCAATTTATCTTCAATCCAAATCGAAGTAGACAACAATAGGTACAACACCAATCCTTTTGAGTACAGCACCTATTTTGATTACGGCAGGTTTTATACAGGGAATCGCAACTTTTCCTTTAAATTGGGGAATGCTGCAAATTCCTTATTGGACACCTTGGTAAAGTTTGAGGCGGATAAAGCCTACTCCTTTTTCCTGAGTGAGGAACAGGAAAATACGTTTTTCCCTATCATAGTGGAAGACGAGATCGAATCCCCTGCTTCAGGAAAAGCGATGATCAGATTGGTTCATTTGTCTCCTGATGCCCCTGACGTAAGTCTACAGATAGGTGATGAGGAAGAAGAGATTTTCGAAAACCAAGCTTATCGGGAAGTGTCTGATTTTACCGAGATAGATGCAGGTCGTGTTAACTTTAACTTGCTCTCAGGCGAGAATGGTGATTCTCTTATAAGTGCCGATAATATTAATATTCGGGAGGGACGTATTTACACCTTAGTGGTAAGAGGCTATATCGACGACTCCAGCACTGCCAAAAGTATAAGCTTACAACTGGTCAGAAACTATCCCAACTATTAAGTCATTTTTTTAATTTAAGTGTTTGGTCTAAAACCAAATAAAGGCCTGAGGGTTGTCCTTCAGGCTTTTTTGCTATTTTTACATTTATTTCAAACCGATCCAATAAAATGACATTGTCCCTAAACACCCTAACTGCAGTTTCTTCCGTTGATGGGAGGTATGGCAGCAAAACCGCTTCCCTTCGAATGTATTTTTCAGAATATGCCTTGATAAAATATCGAGTGAAAGTAGAGGTAGAGTATTTTATCGCTTTGTGCGAATTGCCACTGCCCCAACTTACAGGAGTAGATAAGGCGATCTTCCCCCAGCTAAGGGACGTGGCAGATACTTTTTCGGAGGAAAACGCATTGGAAATAAAGGAGATCGAAAAAACCACCAATCATGATGTGAAGGCGGTTGAATATTTCCTAAAAGAAAAATTCTCCCATCTCGGATTGGGGGAACATATAGAATTTATACATTTTGGCCTCACTTCCCAAGACATCAACAATACCTCCACACCCATGATGTTAAAAGATGGGATGAAAGAGGTGGTTTTACCTTCCTTAGATGTAGTGATTGAGCTATTAAAAGCTAAAGTTGAATCTTGGAAGGACATCCCCTTACTTGCTAAAACCCATGGCCAGCCAGCCTCACCAACACGTCTGGGAAAAGAATTTCAGGTTTTTGTGACCCGATTGGAAAACCAGCTCGAGCTTCTGGCTCAGGTTCCTTACTCAGCCAAGTTTGGTGGCGCAACCGGTAATTTGAACGCCCACCATGTAGCCTATCCCCACATATCCTGGAACGACTTTGCCAAGGATTTTGTGACCAAAAACCTGGGCTTGGAGAGAAGTTTTCCCACGACACAAATAGAACATTATGATAATTTGGCGGCTCTCTTTGATGGACTAAAAAGGATCAACACCATTCTTCTGGATCTATCCAAAGATGTGTGGCAATATGTGGCCATGAATTATTTCAAACAGAAGATAAAAGCAGGGGAAATCGGTTCCTCGGCCATGCCCCATAAAGTAAATCCCATAGACTTTGAAAACGCTGAAGG
>DATGMS010000289.1:0-5845 GCA_035307285.1 Cyclobacteriaceae bacterium | reverse complement strand
GAATTGAGCCAGAAACTGGGTTTGTTATTTTTGGAAAACAACCTCAGGCCCAATGAGGTGGCGCGGATAGGAATCAGCTCTGTTGTACCGGAAATCAATCCCGTGCTGGAGGAATTTTGCCATAAGTTTTTTGGCGTAAAGGCCTATTTGATCAATGGGAAAAGTTATGAGAAACTCAAGGTTTCTACCGATAGGCCCAACGAGATAGGTTCCGACCTGATGTCCAATATCACTGCGGCTTATGCCCTATATCAAAAAAGCTGCATTATCGTGGATTTCGGGACGGCGTTGACCTTTTCGGTAGTGGACGACCGTGGCTATGTGGTGGGAGTAAATATTGTGCCCGGATTAAAAACGGCCATCAAAGCCCTCTTTTTGAACACCTCCAAGTTGCCGGAGGTCAAGCTTGAACTGCCGGAATCTGCAATAGGCAAAAATACGGTCCACGCCATCCAGGCCGGGGTATTATATGGATATACGGGCTTAGTCAAGGGCATGCTCGCGACTATTAAAGCGGAACTTGGGCATGACTGCAAGGTAATCGCAACAGGCGGTCTGTCGCAGATTTTGACGCCTTTGGAAGGTGTTTTTGACCAAGTGGACAGGAACTTGACCGTAAACGGGATTAAATTGATCACCGAGGCTAACTTGTAGCGGGCATGGCGCGCGAATCCGAATTTAAGAAAACCGCTATATGAGGTCTGGGACCTCGTTTTCTAGCTTTTCATCGTCATCCCCATCCCTTTCAACACGGCTAATCCCGCGGACCCTACCGTCGCCGGCTAGAACCGTTTGTTTCCACTAAACTCCATGGCTTCGCCTTTACCAAACCCATAGCTCAGCCCAAAGGTGACAAACCGTCCCCTTTGGCGGAAATCATGCTGGTAAAAGTCCGGATTGAGCGATTCGCTTTCTGATATTCTCGACGCAAACAAATCCCGAACGCTCAAGTTAGCGATCACTTTCCCTTTGATAATTTTCTTGCGGATGCCTACATCGGCTGTTGCGAAGCCACTGATCTTCCGTTGAAAAGTCTGGTAGGGCGACCGATAGTCCCCCACCAGCTCCAAGGAGAAATCCGCAGGCAGCTCCAATTTATTGGTCAACCTGCTGGTCCACTGGTCCGATTCAAAGCCGAAAGGAGTAGATTCGTAAGTACCTGACCGGTCAAAGTAATTGTAGTTGAAATCCGCGTTGACCGACCACCAATTTGTAGGGGTCAATTTTCCATTGACCTCCAAGCCAGTGACCTTATTGGTACCAATATTCATCGGCATGGTGACATTCACCTGGTCCTCTAATCTGGTCACACTCTCCACTGTTTGGGTAATGTACCGGTAATAGACAGAAGCGCTGAGCGAAAACAGGCTATGGTCTAATATCCCCGTCACCTCGTAGCTGTCGGTATATTCCGGCAGTAAGTCGGGATTGCCGGTCGAGATGCTATAGGTGTTTCTGATGTTGACAAAGGGATTGAGGGCGAAGAAGCTAGGCCGAGAAATCCTTCTGGAATAGCCTCCTTGCAAGGAGAAGTTATTGGCTACCTTATAGGATCCATGCACAGTGGGAAATAAACCCGTAAAGTTTTGGCTATTCTCTACGCCGGTCTGCTCCAACTTGGTTTTTACATCGGTATTTTCCATCCTCAAACCAACCTTTAGCCCAAACACCTCCCCTTCATAAGCCCCAGTGGCATATATGCCGAGTACTTTTTGGTTGTAGTAAAAGTCGTTGGAAAAATCCGGAAGTAATACCCATTCATCTGATTCGTAATTGGCAATGGCATAGTTGTTTTTCACTTCGTTGATAAAATACTGGCCACCCGTTTCCAAAGTAAATTCATCCCCCATAGGTCGGGTGTAATCAGCCTGAAAGGTGTACTCCGCCTGGCTGAAATCGTTGTCACTCAGCTGTTCCTCCGAACCAGCGTCATTTCCCATCAGCTGCCGGTTGACGAAAGTCGAACTTTGATCTTTGGCAAACGAGCTCCCTATCGCGCTGATCAACAGGAAATGCTCTTCTTCCTCCGAAAAATCGCTTTTGTATTGCATCTCATACTGCCATTTAGGGTTGGTGGCTTTAGTGTTTTCTTGACGGAGCCAGCGGTTTTGAAGGGTCTTCTGCTCGTCAAAGGTGCTGAAGTCGGCGTCGGAAAACTCTGTCTCCCGTTCGAAGGCATAATTTCCGGATATCGTGATGACGTTTTGATCGTTGAAATAATAGTCCGTGCCCAAGATCAGGTTGAAAAACTCTTCGTTCTTTTCCCCATCCCCGACACGGCGTACCTCCTCTGAATTCTGGTAATAGCGGTTAAGGGTTTCGAATTCCTCCGGCATGGTCCGCTTACCGACGCCCACCTGGCTAAAGAGATTGAATCTTTCGGTGCGCTTGTTTACACTAAAGCCCAGGCTATGGTTATTAGGAACACCCGTGTTTAAGGTGACAGAGCCGTTTAAGCCTGTCTTTTCTTCCTTTTTCAACACGATATTGATAATTCCTGAAGTTCCTTCTGAATTGTATTTAGCCGAAGGATTGGTGATGACTTCTACCCTTTCGATCATATCTGCCGTAATGGTACCCAAAGCATTTCCCCCGTCACTTGTCAGCACGGATGGCTTTCCATTGATGAGCATCTGCACCCCGGCGGTTCCACGGAGCAAGATTTGCCCTTCTATGTTGACCGTCACGGAAGGTACGTTGTTCAGCACGTCCAAGGCACTTCCTCCTGCGCTGCTCAGGTCCTGGCCTACATTGAAAACCCGCTTATCCAATTGAAATTCCGTGGTGGATCTTTGACCCTGCACGACGACTTCGTTCATCTGCTGCATATCCTCTTCCAAGGCGATGGTTCCCAATCTCACGGTATTGTTGACCACTTCAAAATCATTAAGCTGCCGGGTAATAAAACCCATGAAGCTGATTTCCACTAAAAAATCGGTACTTCGGGTGGAGAGCAATAAGCTGCCATCAGGCAGGGTAGTGGTTCCGGCAAGCATCTCTCCTGAAGATTTATCCAAGAGTTTTATGGTAGCAAACTCAATGGGATTACGTGATCGCGCATCTATTACTTTTCCGGTAATCTCGATATCTTGGGAAAAAGCCTGGGCTGTTCCTAAAACGAACAACAGGATCAAAGGAAGTGTATATTTCATAGGGAATGCCATGTTGGATTTTACCCCAAATTGGGCAGTTGTTACGGTTCAAAAAAATAAAATCGACGAACGACCTGATCATCCCGTCCAACAACCGAATTATCCACGACAGTCGTTCATCTATAAAACCCGGTCGTTTATCGACGCCATGTCCTAGGATTATCAGCAAAGTCTTATATTCATCCATGGATATAAAGGACCGGCGGCTTCGCACACAACAGAAAGAAAGGGTATTTCAATTCATTCTGCACCTGATGGTCTTTCATTTTCTGGTGATGGATCATGAAAAAGGCCAATTGGTGTATGAGCTGGAATGGTACCAGGGCTTCTTTTTCTTTAACTACATCTGGGCTAACCTCCTGATCAGCTATGTACTGCTGCCCCGGTTTTTTTACCAGAAGAAGTATGTCCCTTTTATTGTCTACACTCTGCTCGTGATCACAGCGGTAATTGTCATAGAAGAGTTTGTGCTTGAAGTGATCTTTTTCCCCGATACCCGGGGCGCGGATTTTAACGGGGTCTTGCTGAGCCTGGGAGAGGTGCTCTCCGTCCTGGTCGCTTTAGCAGGAATGAAAATAGCCTGGGATGCCATTCATCTACAACGCGAGCTCGATGAACTCCGTGTCGCTGTCAAAGAAAGTGAACTGTCATTTCTGAACTCACAAATCAACCCCCATTTCCTTTTCAACAACCTCAACAACCTGTATGCCTATGCGGTCGAACAGTCTCCCAAGACCCCTGAGATCATTCTGGGTATGAGCGGCGTGCTTCGCTACATGCTTTATGAATGCAGGGAAGAAAAGGTACCGCTGACCAAGGAGATTGAGCATCTCCGGCATTTTACCCAACTGTATGAAATGCAGATTGAGGACCGGGGAACGGTCCGCTTTAATGCCGAAAACATTCATGAGCATTATCAGATCGCCCCGCTTATTCTGAGTGTTTTTGTCGAAAATGCTTTCAAACATAGCCAGTCGGGACAGTCTGAGCATATTAGAATTGCCATTACGGTCGCTGTCAATGAACAAGGAAGACTTACCTTTACCTGCACCAACAACTTCACGCACCTGAATTCACCGGATAGGGGAGACAACAGAATCGGGCTGGCCAATGTGAAGAAGAGACTCCATCTCCTGTACCCTGGGCAACACGAATTACGCATCGCGCATACCCAACAGGAATTTACGGTGCATCTTAACCTCCAACTGTCCAAATTATGAAATGCATCATTGTCGAAGATCAGCCACCTGCCCAACGTATCCTCAAAAAATACATTGAGGATATGGGCTCTTTGACCCTAGTCGGCACATTCGGAGATCCGATCCAAGCCATGGATTTTCTGAGCAAGGAGAAGGTGGACTTGATGTTCTTGGATATAAACCTACCCAAATTATCCGGAATTTCTTTGTTAAAAAGTCTCAGCAACAAACCTCAAGTGATCTTCACCACCGCCTATTCGGAATACGCGCTGGATGGCTATGAATTGGAAGTAGCCGATTACCTTCTAAAACCCTTTTCTTTTGAACGCTTTGTTAAAGCCGTGAGCAAGGTCAGAAGATATCAAAGTCAGACACCGCCTGCCGAGAACCCTTCCACAAGGGAGCATTTTATCAAGATAGGTCATGAACATGTACGGATTATCTTGGACGATATTATTTATCTCGCAGCAGACGGAGATTATTGCGAACTCTGGTTGGGGGAGAAGAAATACCTGTCCTCAGAACCCATGAAAAAGTGGTCGGATCTACTCCCACAGGAAAATTTTTACCGGGTGCACAAGTCCTATATCGTCAACACCAGGCACATCCGTAAAATCAGCGGAAATCAAATCTGCTTGACAGATAACAAGGTTCTGCCTATCGGCCGCGCTTATAGAGAAGACTTTATGCGCCGATTTTTAAAATAAGAACCGCGGGCGCTACGGCAATTTCCCGCAATACGGATTTCTTCATGCTTTTCCGCTAACCTTCACAACCTTAATGCAATGGAATAAACAGGCTTAACTGCACATGCTTTGCTTAGTGCCGACCGACAACCACTAATGCGACAAAATCCTGAAAGGCTTCAATCTGAATAACCGGTGGTGAAACGCTCAGTATAAAAACCAATCAACCCTTTAGGGTCGAACAACATGGATGGATTGGTTAGACAAAGCCTTATCCCAAATCGCATTCCGAGCCAACCTCCGACCCGCATCGATAAATAACAATAGCCATACTAAGTTATTTTTAAGCATCCCGGGTTATTCGAAGTGTAACGTAGATGTAATTCCGATTACAACCTGCATCCCATGTCACATCTTAAAAAATAACTAAAACAAGATTTATTTATATTTAAGCACAAATACATTTGTAAGCCACGGATTATGAGCAACAATTCCAACGCTTCTTTTGGTTTATGTCTTTTTGATATTATATTGATCGGAAATTGTTATAATATTTTTTCCACAAAACCAAAGGACCATGACATCCACCAACCCCTTCGAAAACTACTTTCTCGATATCTTCAAATTCAAATTTGCCCAGTTTAACGGACGGGCCAGAAGAAGCGAATACTGGTATTTTGTGCTTTTCAACCTGATTGTGTCCATGGGCCTGGGCATGGTGGATGCCTTTACCGGGCTGGGCTTTTTGAGTGCGCTGTATGGCCTGATTGCCATCATACCGGGCATAGCGGTAGCAGTCCGCAGGCTC
>DATGMS010000288.1:0-2918 GCA_035307285.1 Cyclobacteriaceae bacterium | reverse complement strand
TCATGCCAAGAAGCCGCACGTTGTCTCGCTCCTGAACGGAAATTTCTACTGAATTGAATCCTCCCAACCACCAGTATATCCCTACCCCGAAAACAACCAAAACCCCTACAACAACGGCAATATTGCTTTTTTTCATGTTGTATTAAAAAAGATACCTTGCCCCAATTCCTCCCTGAAGACGGATATGTCCCGGTCTGTCGATGATCTCTAGGAATAAGCCCACTTCTGCAAACACACTCATTGGAAGATCCTCAAAGAAATATTCGGAGCCAATAAAACCCTCTGCCCCAAAATCCACATTGGTGCGCTTTTCATGTAAAGGAACCATTGCAGTGGTAGGATATTCCCCGATGTAGAAATAATCAACCCCGACACTTCTAAACTGCAACCCGGCACCCCCATAGGCAAACAATGCGCCCTCCGAAACGTTAAATTCCGAAGAAACATCCTCGTTATAAGCTCCTCTTAGGTTCAGCGACAGTCCACCAGCAGCACTATGGGAGCTATAGATAGCCCCCGGGGTAGGCCGATTGTTGTCGAAAGTCCTCCTATAGTATTGGCCACTATTGGCGCCTCCACGGCCGATCATGGCCTCTAGAGAAAACTGTTCGTCAATATAGGTTTTGTAGGTGATGCTTAAGGGCTCACCAATCCGTATTCCCAGATGATGTTCTTGTGCTATGGCTAGCATGGGAAAGCTCATAAGGAAGATTAAAATTACTTTTTTCATAGAAGCTAATAGTTGGTTTGTCAATGTACTTATTACGGAAAAATCTTAAATTCTATAAGAGCAAAGAAATAAGCGGTTAGCTTACCATGGACTTTAGCTGCATCTGATGGAGCTGGGAATACAAGCCCTCCTGCATCAGCAGGGATTCGTGGGTACCTACTTCTTTGATCTCCCCTTGATGGAGAACAATTATTTTATGGGCCTTTTGAATGGTTGAGAGTCTATGGGCAATAATAATAGAAGTCCGTCCTCTCATCATCTTATCTATGGCATTTTGGATCATTTCCTCGGTTTCGGTATCTACGGACGAAGTGGCCTCGTCGAGAATGATAATCTCCGGATCGTAGACCATCGCCCGCACAAAGGAAATCAGCTGCCTCTGTCCGACCGATAGCGTTGCCCCCCGTTCCCTGACGTTATAATCCAATCCACCTGGAAGCCGTTCTATAAACCTCTTGGCTCCTACCAGTTCTGCGGCATACATCACCTGTTCTCTGCTAATGGTGGGGTTGCCCAAGGTGATATTATAATAAATTGTCTCTGAGAATAGAAAAACATCCTGGAGCACGACTCCTATGTGCTTCCGGAGAGTTCCCAGCTCAAAATCCCTGATATCCCGGTCATCAATAGAAATATTTCCTTTGTTGATTTCATAAAACCTGCTAATGAGGTTGATCACGGAAGATTTTCCTGCACCGGTTGCTCCTACCATGGCCACCGTCTCTCCGTGCTTCACTTCGAAATTGATATCCCTGAGTACCCATTCCTCCTCATTGTAGGCAAACCACACATGATCAAAATTGATCTTGCCGTTAATCTTTTCTGGTGCATAACTCCCGTCGTTCGCTATATGTTCTTGGTTATCCAGTAATTTGAATATCCGTGAAGAGCTCACCACTCCCATTTGAAGCGTGTTGAATCGGTCTGCGATCATCCGGATAGGGCGAAAAAACAGCTGGAGGTACATGATAAAAGATATCAAAATACCCACCTTTATCTCCATATCCAAAACACCGGATGCGCCGTACCATACGACCAACCCTATTCCTACAGCTTGTATAATTTCCGCGACGGGATAATAGACGGCATTGTATAATACAGATTTCAGGTGGGCCTTTCTATGTTCTCTATTGATGTCCTTAAACTTTTCGAATTCCCTTTCCTCGCGATTAAAAATCTGAACAATACTCATCCCTGTGATGTGTTCTTGCAGAAAAGTATTCAAGTTGGAAACAGCGTTTCTCACTTCATTGAATGCCTCCTTCATTTTCTCCTTAAAAACATAGGTAGAAATGACCAAAAAAGGAAGCGTCGCAAGACTTACCAAGGTTAATTTCCAGTCGATGTAAAACATCACAGCTAGTATTGTCACCAACTGCAATAAGTCCCCAATAATCGCGGCAAGGCCCTCACTGAACACATCCGCAAGAGTTTCAACATCTGAAATATTCCGTGTCACCAGCCGACCAATTGGCGTGTTGTCGAAAAATTTTAATTTCATCTTCAACAGATGATTGTAGAGCTTTATCCTGATGTCACGGATGATCACCTGACCAACCCAACCAGATAGATAAGTATGGGCGAACTGCACCAAAGCCTGGAGCACCATTAAACCCAAAAGGATGTATATCATCCGCAACAGACCGTCACGATCGCCTATAGCAACATGGTCATCAATGGCTATTTGGATAAAATAAGGTCTTGCCGGGGCCAAAACGGCCAATGCTACTGTCAAAAAAACCAGCACATAAAACCAGCTTACAAAAGGCTTCACAAACTGATAAAGCTGTTGGAGCACCTTTAAGTCAAGGATCTCACCGCTTTTCACATTTTCTTTCTGTATACTCAAAATTCGCTGGTTTATTGATATATGTCTTCTGGATAGACTACGGCACAGAGGTACAGTCCATGGGCTGGTGCAGAAGAACCCGCCCTGCTTCTGTTCTTACTTTCAATTACTGATCTAAAACCCCCCATGTCAAGTTTCCCCTCCCCCACAAGCACCATAGTGCCTACGATTGCCCTAACCATTCCCCTCAAAAACCGGTTGGCCGTTATATGAAAGATTAAATGCTGCGCTTTTTGTTCCCAGAAAGCTTCTTTTATTTCACATTCAAAATTGTCCACCTCTGTCTTCACTTTACTGAAACATTGGAAATCCCGATAGCCTTTCAGTATCCCTGAAGCC
>DATGMS010000287.1:0-12220 GCA_035307285.1 Cyclobacteriaceae bacterium | reverse complement strand
CTCTCCAGAGACTTCATCAATAAAGTTTTCGCACCTCCTTCGATGTTCTGGGATTCATGAAACCCGTATAGGGTATCAAAAGCAATATGAGTCATCCGATCTTTAATAGATTGGACGGCGGCAACGGACAGCGGAATGCGGTTGGGATAACTGTACATTATGGAAACATGTTTTTTGCTGGGGGAAATAAAAAATGTATCGCCACATAATATCGCCCCCTGCTCGGACAAAAACGGAACATGCATCACACTCGCCCCGTCGAAATGGCCTCCAATACAAAGAAGCCTTATCCCTTCCCATAAATCCATCTCTTCCCCATCCCAAAGCTTGATTTTCTTTCCAGGATGAAATATCCATTCCCTATCTTTCTTGTGTAAATAGACGGCACAGCCAAAAGTCTCCGCCCATTCGTTCATCGTCGTGTAATAATGGGGGTGGGAAAGGGCAATAGCTTTTAAGCCACCCTTTGACCTGATGAACTCGATCGTGGGTTCATTAAGGAGCGGTATACAATCCCATAAAATATTTCCTTCCGGAGCAATGAGCAGCAAAGCCCTCTGCCCAATGGCAAACGAAGGCACCATCCTTAATTCATAAAGCTGTGGATGCAGTTTCTTGATAACTATCTCATGATTTTCTGCCAGCTCCTGTAAGTTGGTCCAAGTCTGGCCTGTCTCAGGCACAGCCTGTCGCTCATCCAGGCAAATTGGACAGATCTCAATATCCTGGCCCTCCTTGGGAAACTGGGTACCGCAAGCTGTGCAGATTTTCTTGTCCATAAAGGTACATTTAATATCAATCAACTCTTTAGAGAGGCCTGACTAGAGCTCTGAAGACAGCATTACTCAGTTCAATCACCGCTTGGCCATCAAAACGGCTTCTCCTTCAGCAATATACCATGTAAAGGATATCATCCCAAAGGATTACCGTTACTCTAAAGGGCATGTAGAAAATTTAATGTATCAGGAACCCCAAGCCCACTCTCAATCCTGCAACATTGGAGACGGCAT
Source organism: Cyclobacteriaceae bacterium (assembly GCA_035307285.1). Taxonomy (GTDB): domain Bacteria; phylum Bacteroidota; class Bacteroidia; order Cytophagales; family Cyclobacteriaceae; genus DATGMS01. The sequence goes on along the minus strand of DATGMS010000287.1, from coordinate 11,210 downwards.
AATAATCCGCCATTCCCTCCAGCCTGAAGCGGTAAGAAAAGTTGTGGGAGTAGCCGGCACCTAAAGCGATATCACTGTTTTCACCCAATAATCCTCTAACCCTGACAAACACTGGTTCTATGGGATAAAATCTAGAGCCCAGCGTCACGTGGTTGGCTCGGTCATAATTGAACTCATATCCACCGGAAAAGGACAAAGAATGTAAGTGGAAATAATTCAATTCTGCGGCCATCTGGTATCTGCGTATTACGCCCGGCGCATCGGTTCGAGCGAGATCGACCCCACCGGATAAAAGAAAGCTGCCTTCAGCTTGCTGTGCGTGTCCCGATGTATAAAACAAGCCGATCAAAACGACCATTATTCCTAAAACTTTCCTCATGACACCCCTCTTTTCATATCTGCCAACCGATTCTTAAGTCCCTGCCATTCATCCCTCAACCGGGCAGCCTCCATAAAGTTCAAATCCTTAGCAGCCTTTTCCATCATTTTTTGCGTTTGATTGATGAGTTTTTCCAGTTTCTCCTTGCTCAGATATTGAACAAGCGGATCTGCAGCCACCTGCTCATCTACAGTGTATTCCTCTTCATAGACCTTGGCATTTCTCTTACTGTCGGCAACTTTCGTCTGGCCCAAAATCTTGTCTCTTGACTTAATAATAGTAGTGGGAGTGATTCCATGCTCTTCATTGTAGCTGATCTGCTTCGCTCTCCTTCGACTCGTCTCATCGATGGCGCGCTCCATAGATTCCGTAACTTTATCGGCATACATGATCACTCTTCCGTTCTCGTTCCTTGCTGCCCTTCCGATCGTCTGTACCAAGCTTCGCTCGTTCCTCAAAAAGCCTTCTTTATCCGCATCCAGGATTGCTACTAAAGAAACTTCGGGCAGATCCAGCCCTTCCCTCAACAAGTTCACCCCGATCAGAACATCAAAAACACCCAACCTCAACTCCCGCAATATCTCAACCCTATCCAACGGCTTTACTTCTGAGTGGATGTAGCGACTTTTTACCCCCGCCCTTTCCATAAATTTATTTAACTCTTCCGCCATTCTTTTAGTAAGGGTTGTAACTAGAACCCTTGCTCCCCCTTTAACAGTTTGGTCGACTTCTTCCAAAAGGTCGTCAATCTGGTGGGCACTCGGCCTGACTTCAATGATGGGATCCAAAAGCCCCGTGGGGCGGATGATCTGTTCTATCACTACTCCCTCAGATTTATTCAACTCGTAATCTGCGGGAGTGGCACTTACGTAGATGACCTGGTTGGTCAAGGTTTCAAACTCTTCAAAAGTCAAGGGCCTGTTGTCCATAGCAGACGGTAGGCGGAATCCAAAATCCACTAGATTGGTTTTCCTCGACCGGTCACCTCCCCACATGGCGCGCACCTGCGGTACAGTAACGTGACTTTCGTCGATTACTAATAAATAATCGTCCGGGAAATAATCCAGCAAACAGAAGGGACGAGAGCCGGGTAATCTGCGATCAAAATACCGAGAGTAATTCTCCACCCCAGAGCAGTAACCTAGTTCTCGGATCATTTCAAGATCAAACTCCGTTCGGTCACGAAGCCGCTTGGCCTCCACTAGCCTCATGTCTTTCTCAAAAAAAGAAACTTGGGCCATGAGATCGTCCTGGATTTCATGAATGGCCACATCAATTACATCTCTTCCCGTAACAAATAAATTAGCGGGATAGATCGAAATGGCCTTTTCGTCGCTGAGCTTTTTACCTGATTCAGGATCTATTCTCTGGATTGACTCAATTTCATCTCCCCAGAAGTATATCCTATACGCAAAATCACCATAGGCTATAAAAATATCCACCGTATCACCCTTAACCCTGAAGGTTCCCCTGGTCAGATCGCCATTGGTCCTACTATAGAGGATATCCACAAACTTAAAGAGTAGCTGGTTTCGGGGAATTCTTTCTCCCACACCTAAGTGGATGACGTTTTTTCCAAACTCTACCGGATTCCCAATACCATATATACAGGACACGGAAGCCACCACTATTACATCCCTACGCCCGGTCAGCAAAGCAGACGTAGCACTTAAGCGCAGTTTTTCTATTTCCTCGTTGATAGAAAGATCCTTTTCTATATAGGCGCCGCTGGAAGGGATATAAGCTTCCGGCTGATAATAATCATAATAAGAGATAAAATACTCAACCGCATTATTTGGAAAGAATTGCTTGAATTCCCCGTACAGCTGTGCTGCCAACGTTTTGTTATGACTTAACACCAAGGTCGGTTTTTGCACTTCCTGGATCACATTGGCAATGGAAAACGTTTTTCCGGATCCGGTCACTCCAAGAAGCACCTGCGCCGGCTCCCCATTGTTTACCCCTTCAATTAAGCTTTTGATGGCCGTCGGCTGGTCGCCGGTCGGCTTATAATCTGATTCTAACTTGAATCCCATAGTTGTTTAGATGCTATCCATCTCTAACGCCGGACCATGGCAAAAAAGTTTACTTCCTTGCAAGGTTTTGCTGGAGTGCTTTTATCTTCTCGAAATTGTAATAAAGATAATTGGTCCGAAGGATAATGATCAGAAGCAAAGGAAGAAGACTCGGATGAAAAGACTGCCATCCCATGATCCAAAAGACAACAGCCGCATCCGCCATAATCAGGGCAAAGAGGAGGTATTTCTTCACCCATTCATCCAGGTATTTCTGCGAAAGTCCATAAATCAAAACGAGATGAAAAGGAAATGCCCACAGGATATTCCAGTTATACGCCGTAGCAGAATGGTCGGTGAAAAACCAAAGGAAAACGATTACCCATCCTACAATCCCTAGAAGACCAAAGAAAACAATATCCCATCCTATATAAAGCCGCTTCTGCCTATAGCCGACGAACGTGAGAATGATGCCTACTATCGCAATAGCCCAAAATAGGAAGTAGGGATTGAATAAACTTCCTCTAATCAGAGGACCTTCTACTTCTAAAACAGTAGAGGATGATTTCACCAGTGGTCGGGAGGGACCATCTCCGACAATGGAAGCTTTCGCAAACGCAATCTCCATGTAATCCGGCAAAAATTGCTGCTCCCTTTCGTTGGCAGTCCTGTCTATCACACTTCCCAACGCTAGATCAATCCCGAAATCGGCCCAAGGCATGGGGTAAACATATTCGTCAATCAACGCTCTAAAGCTCTTGTCGGGAGAAACTTCTGCTTCATCCCATTGAAGCTGGTCTCCAAGGACCATTTCGATCATATCCCTGATCCGTGTTGCGCAATTGTCAAAGAAAAAATCATATCGGTAATACCGATTTTGAGGTTCATAATTCTCGTGAAGAAATTGCACCGCTCTTACTGCCTGCTCTTGAGAAAGATCCAACACCTGCTCCCTTACGCTTCGCTGAAGATATTGATAATGAAGAATGAATTGCTCATAAGTGCTTACGCTTAACATGTAATCCAATTTCCCTCTTGCGAATTTTCCGTAAAAATTGGGAGTATCGAAGTCAAAGGTGCCATAGTTGAAAACAAGGTCTCTCCCCGAACTCATATCCACTACCCGCACAGCATTATGCCCGAATGCACTGTACAACTCATCACCGGGGTCGCAAGTCAATAAGCTTACACGGTACTCTTGGGCAGCTGTTTCATTGGTTATTAAAGTAAAAAAAAGAAATAGGGATATTATTCCTGATTTAAAGTGAAGATGGGTCACGTGATTGTGTTTCAAGTTGTTCAGTCTGGTAGCAAAATTACAAGATAATTATTAATCTATGTTATCATACTACCATTCTTCAACATATCACTTCTAGTTCTTAAACAAAAAAAGGACAGCCGTTGGCTGCCCTTTCTAAACGTCCAAAAAATTGGTCGTTGTGGTTATTCTTTAGGTTATTTACCTTTTCCTTGAAACATTACTTTAACTGTCTGTAGGATGATGCCTATATCCGTCCGGATATTAACCTCGTTAAGGTACCTCAAGTCGAAGAGCATTCGTTGACACATCTGATCCACGTTTTCGGCGTACCCGTAATAAACCTGTCCAATAGAGGTGATTCCTGGCTTGATGCTCAGCAACAACTGATATCCTGGAGCCTTCTCGACAATCTGCTGGATGAAGTGATGCCTCTCCGGTCTGGGTCCAACAACGGACATATCGCCTTTCAATACGTTCCAAAATTGGGGAAGCTCATCCAACCTGGTCTTTCTCATGATCTGGCCCCACTTTGTAATTCTGGGGTCATTGTCCTTAGACAATTGCGGTCCGTTCTTCTCTGCGTCTACTGTCATACTACGATATTTGTAGATGTAAAACGGCCTCCCATTAATACCAACTCTTTCTTGTTTGTAAAAAACAGGACCTTTTGATGTCAGTTTTGTGATCAGTGCTATTAAAAGGTAGAGTGGCGCTCCAATTACTAAAACTAGCATTGAAAAGCAGATGTCGAAGCCTCTTTTGATGATCTTTGTACTGGCATCAAAACCCTCTCTGATCATAAAACCTGCATTACCTATTGTTGGGTTATATTGAGGGACCATCAAGCTTCGTTCATACCCTAAATAACCTATATCCTGTTTTTGACTCGTGCGTATCATTTTATTTATATAATTGTAATTAAAAATTCTTTTTCAGTATTGTCTACCTATTTTCAACAAACATGCCATTGCATAAAGGGCCCAAATAACGTCTGAGGGGATTTTTTCTCTAATTAACCCTTGCTTTTATGAGAAATTTTTCCACAGGTTGGGTACGCGAACTTAGACGAACGGTTATTATTGTTGATCAATAGCAAAATAACTCAAGCGCCTCGGGCACCCTTTGAGGATAGGCATTATTTATTAAGCGATGTAGAAATAAAATGAAGGTAAAGGGGCGATCTGGGCTCAGTGGTTCCAATAGGCTTTATGCATGGAGAGTCGCTTATTCACTGCAAGCGGTAACTTATTATAGTTAAGGCCCATTTTATAGCCTAGCCATTTACATAAAATGGATGTAGCAGACTTCGGGAGTACGGCCACATTATTCTTAAAAATATAATTCATTTCGGATTTCAGGTATTTAAGCCCTTCACTTTCCGCCCTCCCAAAATGGTCAAAAATCCACGAATTTGAGGAGTGAAAAACCCCAATGTCGAAATAGCGTCTAAATTCCTCCTTCAGAGAATAATCATGGGAATGATACACCGAAGCTTCGGCCAGATAGGCCTTCTGCCAACCTTTGAGTAACATACGTCCAGCAATGATCACATCTTCCCCCAAAATCGTCCCTGAAGGAAATCCCCCGGCCTCCCAATAGGCAGTCCTTCTATAAGCAGCAAAGGAATTGGAACAGGAAATGGTCTTTATACCATAAGTTCCGGCATCCTCCAAGCTCTTAACCTGAGACTCTGCAGGATAGTTGAACAACCGCGCATGCGCTTCCAAAGGTTTCGCTCCTCGGTGCGGAAGCTGTCGGCCATAGACCATTCCGAGTTTCGGGTTCAGCTCAAAGGCTCTGACCATGTTTTCGATTACCTGTTCATCCGCAGGAATCGCATCTTGGGTCAAGAAAAGATATATATCTGCATCAGGAAATTTCTCAACTGCCATATGGCGAGTACCCCCGTGGTCGAAATCCCTTTTATCAAGGTGAAGGACATCAAAACCTTGAATGAAGTTCTGGGAAAGTGTGCCGTCGGTAGACCCCGAATCGATGATAATAGTCCTGCTCACAGGAAATGTCTGACGCCGGAGCATAGTAATTGTTTCCTGCCACTTTTGTCCTGCATTAAGGGTGGGTATGTAGATGTTGACTTTCATTATTTAAGGGAGGTTTTCACGTCAACCGTACCGTAATCAACAGCGCCGCTGATAATTTTTTCAGAAATTATTTCCGCCGTCCCCTGTCCTTCCAGATAGATGGCCGCATGTTTAGGAGTAGTAGTATGTTCATTTTTCGAGAGTACTAACCGATCGGGACTTCTGCTTACGACTGTATGTCTAAAGCCCCCTCCCTCCAGAGAAAGAAGCTTGTTGCCGATAACGCGTAGTCCGACGGCACCGTCATCCAAAATACAGGCGTTGACGGAGTTGATGTCATTGTCCAGGATCTCTACGTTTTCGGCTGTCTTTCGGGTAGATATGGCGTACGAACCCAAACTTGTTATAATATTCCGTTCTAGATAGGCACTATTGACCTTCACAAGGAGCAGAGCGCCATCTTTTGAATGACTGTTGATGGTATTTTCTTTTAGGCGAATATTTCCCGTCATATTAAAATTCAAGGTGGCTTTGGAGATCAAATTACTGGACAGAATCAGAGAATCCACTTTGATCCCGTTGGGGAGGGACATCGAATAAAGTTGATTATTGTGCATCAACAGTTTTTTGCCATCGACATTGGCCAGCAAGCTGATGGAGCCGAAGGAATTATCTTCCAGCCTCAATTCATCAAACTGTAATACCACCTCCACCTGGTTGTCGGCCTTGTTTCCCGAAGCATAGATTTTGCCGCAATTTTCTATGTAAAGGGCAGGGCGGTTATTGCCTGCTGCTACATTATTGAGCATTGTTACCCCGGATAGATTGATCAAAGTAGCAATTCCTGAGCCATCCGGAGTGGACTGCCCTTTTACGAATCCATTGTTACGGCTCAAATTGTCTTCGATATGACAGTTGATGTCCCAATGTGGGCGTGCCGATCGGTTGTTGATATCGATGGCATCAGCTGCATTTCCTTCCATGACATTTTTTATAAAGCGGTAGTTCTTTTCTTTCCCGGTCGTACCGAAAGCCACCTGAATAGCACTCATCCCATTATTACTGATGATATTGTTCTCGACTGCCCCATCAGGGGTTCCGTGCATAAAGATGCCGTTTTCTCCGTTTTGGGTGATTTCACAATGTTCCACCCGAATGTCTCTACTCGAGAGAACCCTTATTGCGGTGCCCCTTTGATAAACATCCGGCAGCTCCCGCGGTGCGCCATAAAAACTTATTTTTGTGTTTGCTACGTCGATATTCTCGCAATCATAAAATAACAAGCCTGAAAAGGAACGTGGGTTAGTCGGATCACCTAATAGGGTACTATGGCTGATGGATATATTTTTACTACCGGAAAAATAGGCCGCTTCATACACCGTCTGAGCTCTAACAGAGAGGAAAACGTTATCGACATTATGCCCTCGGAAAAGAGGCATGGAGGAGTTCTGTTTTTCGGTGGTTACCTCCTCTTTCACTCCCTCAACCCTTTGAATTAACATGCCTTCCCCCTTGATGTGGGTTCCGGATTTTAACCCGAGAGACCTAACTAAATACGAACCCTCGGGAATAAACACCGTGTCCCCGGCTGCAGCATGGCTGATCGCCGCCTGAATGGCTGCAGTATCGTCCGTAGTGCCATCCCCTACCGCCTGATGATCTTTTACATTTATAAGCCGGCCGTTCTTGTTTGTGGCCTGCCCGTATCCATCGTTGAACAAACAAAAGATGGCCAGAAGTAATCCTATCGACCTGGTTAATCCATTTATCATACGTATATTTTCTTAATCCTGCTATAAAAGAATGGTATCCCATGTCTTCTTTGCGGTGGTTTGCCAAGAGAAGTCCTTGGCACGTTGTAACCCTTTTTCTATTAAGTTATTATATAAATCACCGTCATCGACCAGCCTGTTGATCCCGTCGGTGATGGCTTCCACACTATAGGGATCCACACAGAGAGCCGCATCAGCGGCAATCTCAGGTAAAGCACTTTCACTTGACGTGAGCACCGGCGTTCCAGAAGCCATTGATTCGATCAGAGGGAGACCAAAGCCTTCCATGAGAGAGACAAACAACGTAGCAAATGCCCCTTTATACAGCTTGGGCAGTTCTGACTCTTTAACAAACCCCAAAAATCGAACCCTACTTGAAATCTTTAACTTGCTTATCAAGACGATAAGATCTGGATTGGGATTCCCCGTTAAAAGAAATATAAAATCCTTTGGAATATTGGCCTGCGCAAAAGCAACCAACATGGCAGGAATATTTTTGTTTCTGCGGCGATTGCCGACGTATAAAAGATACGGCCGGTCTAGGACATGCTTTTCTGTATTCTGCATGAAGCTCGTATCAATGCCATTATAGATCACATTGATCAACTCGCTCCTTATCCCCAACAGCTCCACTAGCTGTTGCTTGCTGAAATGGGACACGGTGATGATCTTTTTCGCCTTTTTTGCTAACCTTGATATGACCTGCTGATAGTATATCCGGTGCATTTTAGAATAATAGAAAAGATGCATAAGATCATGCACAGTAAATATATAGGGTGCAGAAAAAGAAACAGGCGGCATAAAGGAAGGGCTGTAGAATATCTCAGGTTTAGCCTTTCTGATTTCATTGCCCAGCATTAAGGGGGAAAACAAATTACCCAATCCCATTTTGGAAGCTACAAACGAGCTTTCAACTTCATCAGGGGTATAGTTTATCACCTCTTTGCAAAGTCTCCCAATTCCCGTGTCTCCCGCCCACCTGTCATCAATTAAAACTTTTCTCATTATATACCCATTCTTATGGTTTTAAAATTTATAACACCCAAACTGCCTAACAAGACACTCAAGGTCAGGTACATGACAATGTCATTGTCATATCCGGAATACAAAATCATCATGATGGCGAGAATTGGAATAAACACCATCATCCAAAATTTCTGAGAGGTTTCCATCTGTACACAGTCCCGATAAAAATAAAACAGAAACAGTAGATAACTTATCACCCCTATTACTCCCAATTCAAGGTAGCTGGTCAAAAAGGTATTGTGAATATGGGGTTCACCCCTATAAAACTCGGCGTGCTGCCTTAAGAATTCCGGGGCCTTCATAAACCCATTTCCAAACACTGAAATGTCCGAAAAATTATTAAAAAAGGCTTTCCAGTAAACCAGTCTGATGCCCATGCCATCATTGGAAGCAGTAAGGCTATCTACGCGGATGAGCTTTTCTGAAATAAAAGGCAAAATCAATCCCATAGAAAATACCAAAATGATTCTCCAGCGCACACCTATGGAAAACCAGATCAGCAAGAAAACCCCAATCATCAAAGCCACAATAGGCGTACGGGACAAGGACAGAAAAGCGAGTAGAAAAATCCCACAGATCCTCCACCATGAAATCTTGTTATGCCGAACGACAGGGATCAAAATGAAGGGTAAACCCAACATGGCAATCCTCGCCCCGAACATGTTCTTGTCGTCCAATCCCCAAAAATAAAGGGCTTTGTTATAAAGAGAACTTGCCTGTCCAGACGAGGAACTTCCGTACAATAATTTAAAATCCAATGCTTGATGGTACACAAGCAGTTGGGCAAAAACCAGGAAAAAGATGATGCCCAAGGTAAAGTCCACTACCTTCAATAAATTGCTATTGTCCCTGTCCCGCAACCAGCTCACCGCAAAGTAAAGGAAGGCGAAATTCACCAACAATTTTACCAGATTGGTAAGCATGAAGGATTCTCCATTATATACCAACGCAAAACTGCCAACGGCATAAAGACTGTAAATGACCAGAAAAACCATCCACTTTTGGATGGAAAACTTTTCAGTCTCTCTGAAAAAAATGTAGGAACCAACGATCAATACAACAGGATATATCTTGAGAGGAAGAAATATAGAGAACAGGCATAAGCAGAACATCGCTTCTGAAAGCCTAATGGTCCTCCATTGACTGGTCTCCTGACTGATCGACTCCTGTCTCTTAATGCCCTCCATTAGCGTTACTAAACTTGTTTTCCGTAGTTTTAAATAAATCAATTACCGCTTCGTATTCACCGATCATCCTCTCCTCACTCAAAATATCCGCTACAGAATCTCTTGCCGCAACGGATAGATCATTGTATAGTTTGACATCCTCGTACAATCTGGTAATAGCACTACCAAGCGAGTCAGGATCGGAGGAAAAACAATACAAACCATTTAACCCTTCTTTAACCGATTCTTGTAATCCACCGATTTTATGTGCAATAACGGGTAAATGATGGGCCAAAGCCTCAATGGCGACCATTCCTAATGGTTCCTGCCACAGGGAGGGCACTACCAAAACGTCTATCTCGGAATAAAACTCATTGGACTTCACTTGGCCTAAAAAGGAAATTGTCGATTTACGCACAAGTGATTTCAAATGTTTCTCATAATCCGACTGCCCCCTGCCTCCAATACTTAGGGTAGCATTGATGTCCAGCGATTGGAACTGGTCGATCAACCATTCCACTCCCTTGATCCTCGACAGCGTGCCCAAGTACCCCACCCTCAAACGATCGCCCGGTTTTCTGGCTGTTTTTGTAGGGGGAAGAGGAATGGATCGGGTGTTATGGATCACGCGCTTCTCTGAATGTTTAAAATATCCCAACTCCGTAAAACGGTCGAGTATGCTTTGGCTGATGCCGACTACAGCGCCGACCTGATCGGATTTCGATACATGTTGGCCCCTCAGCAGCCGGCAGCTCAAGCATTGGCGTTCGCAGGGATGCTCTCCTTTAAACATATTGCTGTTCGCACAGGCCAAGTACATATCATGCAAGACTTGTACAATGGGGATCCCAGACGCATGGATTTCATCCCACACCGCCACCGACCAACCTGCTAAATTATGACAAGATACTACGTCCGGCTTTTCCTGTCGCAATACCTCTCTCACCACCGCTCCCATTGCAGCATTATGACGGTCCTTCAAATGCCATGCAAGGCGATTTAACTTTCCCGGACGTTGCTTGGTGTAGGGCCAGTATCGATTTTTCAATCCTGCACGATAGACCTTAACCCCTTGTACCACATCTTCAGTTAGTCCTTTTTCCGGTCCCAAACTCAATACTGCCACTTCATAACCCCTAGCCTTCATCCCTTCCACGATTAATTGAAGGGATATTTCCGCTCCCCCTTCTATCAAGGGACTATAAAGGGTATTGAGATATAGAATTTTCATAAAAGATCGAGACGTAAAAAGGTCAAATTTGAAGGTTGAAAGCGGTACAAACAAAATACGTTCCGCATCTCTATTCCAGTAGCCTTTGGTATAAATAAACCAGTTTTTTTCCGACTAACTCTTTACCATGCACATCATTCACGTGCACAAAAAGCTTATTGCCAAGCTTTTCAAAACTGTGCCGGTCTTGGTTTTTCAATTCGATCGCCTTGGCAATCTGAATCTTAAGCTGCTCTAGATGCTCTTCCTCTGATCCATAATTATAATGGAAAGTCATTTCTTTAGCATCCTTTAAGTCTTCAATCGTACCAATTTCTG
>DATGMS010000286.1:0-11197 GCA_035307285.1 Cyclobacteriaceae bacterium | reverse complement strand
GGGTTATTGGATATGATTTCTTCCGTAGAAAAATCACCTCTTCGAAGCCTGACACACTTCCCTTTGTATATCCAAATAGCAGGTATTATTTCAAACATTTAATTTCTGTTGTTTATTGTTATAGATCATTTCAGAATAAACTTCTATTTGCGCTCCGATAGCTGTAGGCTTCCTTTTTCTCCAGCTGTACTGATATGCGGGCCATTCCTCCCTGCGCAACCTATCGGACAGGGCTAGATCTGGTAGCGTAGTGCAATTTAATAGTTGCCCAGTAAACTTGCTTCGGTATTTAATATAGCATAGATACCATAAAATAATTAACATTCCCGAATGGGATGTCAATAAACCTCTTCAATTCCGAATTTTTCGAGTGCAAAAAACACAGGTTCTTTTCCATCAAATGTTCTGTTGGCACCCGTTCGTATACTGATCCTGCGGCCTTCATCATCTGCCAGTTGGACGATTTGGTGATCGCCGAAGTAGGCTACGTTGAAAAGCTTACCGCTAAGATGCTGGACTTCACTTCTCATGATTTTTCCATGTTGCGGTCGGAAGTGCAGCCGCACCTTATTGTTGTATTGTGCGGACCGGCTGTCTTTGATAAAGCCATAAGGGGTATAAAAGCCTTCTATTGTGGGGGTAGCGATGATTTCGTTTCTTTTTCCAAAAAAATTCGCCACATAGGGATTGGCAGGGTTTTCATAGAGGTTTTGCGGAGTATCGATCTGCTGCAAATACCCTTTGTGCAAAATGGCTATTCGATCCGCCGTGGATAAGGCGTCACGGGTATCATGCGTAACAAAAATAGCGGTTATGTCGGCTTTTTTAATGATATGGCGGATTTCTTCCCGTACTTGGTCTTTGAGCAGAGCGTCCAGATTGCTGAACGGCTCGTCAAGAAGAAGGATTTTAGGATTAGGGGCAATGGCTCTGGCAAGTGCCACCCGTTGCTGCTGGCCGCCAGATAATTGGTGGGGATAATGGTGGTGGTTTTCGTTAAGGCCCACGGTCATCAACGCTTCTACAGCATATTTTTCCCGGTGCTCCTTAATATGATGGAGGCCGAAGGATACATTCTCCAGAATTGTAAGATGAGGAAAAAGTGCATAATCCTGGAATACCAAGCCGACTTTTCTTTTATGGGCAGGAACAGACATTCTTCCCTCCACTATCTTCTCGCCGGAAAGCCAGACACATCCCGTATCCGGATGTTCTAACCCTGCTATCAGCCGCAATAAAGTTGTTTTTCCAGATCCGCTTTCACCTACCAAAGCAAGGATCTCTCCTTTGTTCACTTCAAATGAAGCATCCTGAACCGCATATTTCTCTGCATTCCTGTATTTTTTAGTGATTTTTTGAAGCTTTAAAATAGTCATCTCAATTCTTGCGCTTTATCCCTGTCTCATTCTAATCATTCTGTTTAAGAAAATAATCGGTATAATTCCGGTGAGAATGATGACCAATGCCGCATTCGCAGACTCGGCCACCATTTCATTGGTGGCCATATCGAATGTTTTGGTGGCCAAGGTATGGTAGTTAAATGGCCTTAAGATCAAAGTTAGGGGTAATTCTTTTAATACGTCCACAAACACAAGCAAGATGCCTGTAAAAAGGCTGGATTTTATCATGGGGAGGTCAATTTTAAAAAGTGTTTTTGCCGTGCCCGCACCGAGTAATCTGCTGGCTTCGTTGATGTGAATGCCCGTCTTTTGGAAGCCGGATTCGATAGGCTGATAACCGACGGCCATAAACCGTACTACATAGGCAAATACCACAACCGAAAGAGAACCTGTAATCCATAGGCCCAGCCCATCGGATGAAAACTGACTCGCCAAAAATTTATCGAATCCCAGAACAGGAATCATAATGCCTATCGCGACTACTGCGCCCGGTATGGCATACCCTAAGATCGCGAGCTTCGTGACATTTTTTACCCATTTAGAAGGATTAAGGCGGAGCGCATACAGCAGGATGACCGACAGTATCACAATAATAACACCTGAAGCTAGGGCCAAGGAGAAGCTCCTATATATAAGGATAAAGAATTCCTGATTAATTACCTTATGATAGGTAAGCGAGACCCAATGGAGAATCTGCATGAGGGGCACCACAAAAGCGATCAATAGGATAAAAGTACAGAAAGCGGTTAAACTAAGCTGATGGATCTTAGGCGGATCGACCCTTTCTATGGGTTTAGTGAGCGAATTACCAGACACATACCGACGGTCTCCTCGGTGGAGATTTTCAAGAAAGAGCACTACGAATACAAAAAGCATCAAGATGGCAGCCAGATAAATGGCAGTGGATGCATCACCCATGGAAAACCAGGATCTAAATATGCCGGTGGTGAAGGTGTTTACCCCAAAGTATTTTACAACACCGTAATCATTTAAAACTTCCATACAGGCCAAAGCAATTCCGCCAATAATAGCGGGCCTAGCCATAGGTAGTGCCACTTTAACGAAGGTTCTTACCCTGCTTTTTTCCAACAGGGAGGCAGCTTCTTGCAAAGTTTTGGACTGCTGGAGAAAGGATGCTCTAGAAAGGAGGTACACATAAGGATAAAGACTGATCGATAGAATAAAAATAGCCCCGGGCAGGTTCATGATGTCAATAATTCCCCCGTTAACAGTAATCTCTAGGCTGTTTCGCAAAAAGGATTGGATCGGTCCCGCATAATCCAGTATCCCTGTATAGGTATAGGCCATAATATAGCCCGGAAAGCCCAACGGGAGGATCAATAGCCATTCAAAGTACCTCCGACCGGGAAAGTTGTAACTGGAAATCATCCATGCGGTGCTTACTCCAAGAAGGAACGTGCAAAATGCAACGCCCGCCAACAGGATAAGGGTATTGAAAAAATAATTGTAAAGTAAATTTTCCTTCAGGTGTTCCCAACTGCTTCCGGGAGGTCCGAATATATTGGTGATAAGCGTCAGGATAGGAATGGTAATAAGCACCACTATAACCAAAGCCAATCCTGTCCACTTATTCCACCAATGGAACTTAAGGTCGTTTTGTTTCAAAATAAAAAACTTATACTTATTTCCAGCCCACACGGTCAAATATTACAACTGCGTCGCTGTTATTTTCGCCTAAGACCGAAAGGTTGATATCATCTGCCTTAAAGTCACCCCAAGCCTCGTGCAAGGGTACTTTCTCGACATTTGGATTGATAGGAAATTCAAAATTCATATTCGCCAAGATCGATTGTGCCTCCTCCTGGGAAAGGTACTCGATCAGCTTAATGGCATTTTCTTTATTGGGCGCATGCTTGGTAATCCCGACGCCGGAAATATTGATATGCGTGCCTCTGTCTGCTTGGTTAGGAAAGAAAATGGCAATCTGCTCTGCGGCTTTCTTTTCTTCCGGATTTTCATCGTTCAGCATAAGACCGATATAATAAGTATTCACTATTGCCAGGTCGCCTTCTCCCGCAGCTACGGCTTTGACTTGGTCGCGGTCACTGCCCTTAGGATCACGTGCCATATTTCCCAACACGGATGCCGCCCATTCTTCCGCAGCCTCCTGCCCGTTGGCTGCTATGATGGAAGCCAAAAGAGATTGGTTGTAGATGTTTTCTGACGATCGCGTCAAAATTCTTCCTTGCCATTTGTCTGAAGCAAGTTCCTCATAAGTGCTCAGTTCCTCAGGTTTGACCCGCTCTTTGCTGTAGGCGATGATTCTGGCGCGGTAGGTAAGTCCTGTCCAGTAACCCTCCGGATCACGAAATTTTTCCGGGATGTTCTGGTTGATAATGTCGGACTCGAACGGCTGGAAAAGGTCTTTTTCTTCCGCACGATGCAGCCGTCCGGCATCTACGGTGATCAATATGTCGGCGGGAGAATTTGCTCCTTCAAGTTCAAGTTTTTGGATGAGTTCGTCTGCACTGGCATTGACTACATTTACTTTAATACCAGTTTGTTCGGTAAATTTTGCAAAAAGTTCTTGATCAGCCGCATAGTGGCGGTGGGTATAAATGTTGACTACTTCTTCAGAATTCCCGCTGCAGGATAGAAGAGTAACAGACAAAAAGCCTACACAAATGAGATGCAATACTGATTTTTTCATGGATTTGATTTTAAATTACTAAAAAGACAAATTTAGCATTATTTAAACTAATTCTAAATAAAGCCAAAAAGTTTTTATATTTGTGGCTTTCAGACGGACTGACAATCATTCTTTTTTGGCTAGATGACGATTCAACAATTGGAGTATATCCTTGCTATAGATAAGTACCGACATTTTGGACATGCCGCAGAGGCCTGCTTTGTTACCCAACCTACCTTGAGTGCCCAAGTAAACAAGCTGGAGCGGGAATTGGATGTGCTGATTTTCGATCGGTCCAAGATGCCGGTGATTCCGACCGAAATTGGTGTTCAACTGTTGGAGCAAGCCAAGCGGGTGGTGTCTGAAAGCAAAGGGATCTATGAGACTATTGCCCAATTGAAAGGCGATATTGGGGGGATGATCAAAATTGGGATAATTCCCACCTTGGCTCCCTATCTCTTACACTTATTTATAGGGAAATTTCTCGATAAGTACCCCAAAGTCCAGCTTCAGGTGGAGGAGATCGTGACAGAGGAGGTGATCAAAAGGCTAAAAAATGATGAACTGGATCTGGGGATCGTATCTACACCCCTTGATGAGCCTGGCATTTTGGAAAAGCCTATGTTTTTCGAAAAGTTTTACGCCTACTTCTCCAAAGGCCACCCCTTGTTGGCGAAGCCGTCCATCGAAGCCAGTGATCTGTTGGCTAAGGAGCTATGGGTCTTGCAGCAGGGACATTGTCTAAGGGATCAGGTGTTGAGCATCTGTGATAAGAGCAAGTTGCAGAGAATGAATTTCCACTATGAAAGCGGGTCTTTGGAAGGGCTGAAGAATATGGTGGACCGTTATAAAGGAGTCACTTTACTGCCGGAACTGGCGACCCTAAATCTTAACCCCGAAGAGCAGTCAAGGTTGCGCCCTTTTACCGGGGAACAGCCACAACGTGAGGTAAGCATCGTTTTGACGCGCACTTTTTTGAAGAAAAAGCTCGTCGAACTGTTGTATCAGGAGATCATCGATTCTATTCCCAAGGTAATGACTGCCGAGACCTACGGCAAAGTGGTGAAGTCGAGGTAGAAAAATTCGAAGTGGAATTATGATGAATTAATTTTTTAGGCCAATTGAATAAGAGCAGAATAATAATACTCCTGCCGTTAAGCTTCTAATATCATCTATATTCCATAACGATCACCGCATCCCAACATTTCCACCCAAAATCCACCCAACCTGTGGAATTGCCTTTTTTAAAATGTAATTTTGGCGTAAGCTATAAAAAATTCAACTATGTCAGTAAAGCAATATATACAGGATCACAAGGATAAATTCCTCAACGAACTTTTGGACCTTTTAAGAATTCCTTCGGTAAGTGCAGATCCGAAATTTAAAGCAGATGTGCTGAAAGCTGCAGATTATGTAAAAGACAGCCTACTTAAAGCAGGTGTAGACAAAGCAGAAATCCGTGAAACTGCGGGATATCCCATTGTCTATGGGGAGAAAATTATCGATCCCTCAGCCCCAACTGTTCTGGTATATGGGCATTACGATGTGCAGCCCGCAGATCCTTACGAGTTGTGGGACTCTGCTCCTTTCGAGCCGGTGATTAAAAACACCGAACTGCATCCTGAAGGGGCGATCTTTGCTCGGGGTTCAGCTGATGACAAGGGACAGTTCTATATGCATATCAAGGCATTCGAGTCCATGATGCAGACAGGCGACTTGGCCTGCAATGTCAAATTTATGATTGAGGGGGAAGAGGAGGTAGGATCCAGCAATTTAGAGACTTTTGTCAAAGAAAATAAATCACTTCTAAAAGCAGATGCGGTATTGATTTCAGATACCCATATGATTTCACTTGACCATCCTTCTGTGACGGTGGGACTGCGGGGATTGGCTTACATGGAGGTTGAGGTGACAGGACCTAACAAAGACCTGCATAGCGGTACCTTCGGTGGAGCGGTAGCCAATCCAATTAATGTCCTTTGCCGCATGATCGCTTCCCTTCAGGACGATCAGGGGCGGATCACCATTCCCGGATTTTATGACAAAGTGGAGGAGCTGTCGGCCGCCTATCGGGAGGAACTAAACAAAGCCCCCTTTGATGAAGAAGTTTATAGGCGAAAATTGGATGTTGCAGAAACTTCGGGCGAGTCAGGTTATACAACAATTGAACGGACAGGAATCCGACCTACCTTGGATGTAAACGGGATCTGGGGAGGTTATACCGGGGAAGGCGCGAAAACAGTCCTTCCTTCAAAAGCTTATGCCAAAATTTCCATGCGGCTGGTTCCAAATCAGGATTTCTCAGAGATCTCAGACCTGTTTGAGAAGCATTTCAAATCCTTGGCCCCTGCCTCGGTGAAGGTGAAGGTAAAACCCCACCACGGAGGCCACCCAGCTGTAGTGTCGACTGACTCTAAAGCATATCGGGCGGCGGAGGCAGCCATCATGGAAGTGTTTGGCAAGAAGGCAATCCCAACGAGAGAAGGCGGGTCCATTCCTATCACTTCCTTATTTCAAAAAGAACTGGGTGTCGACCCTATTTTAATGGGCTTTGGACTGGATACCGATGACATCCATTCTCCAAACGAACATTATGGAGTCAAGAATTACCTGATGGGTATTGAAACCATTGCCTTGTTCTTCAAACAGCTCAGCGGACAACAGGAGGATTAAGTCCTTATCCGTTACATAAGAGGAACTTAAATCCTACATTTTGGTTTAATAATGGCATTAAGCTAGGGATCATAGGACCATCACCCTAGAAGTCGTATGATCCCTAGCCCTGCTTGTTAAACTATATTCTGACCGGTACCAAACCATTTTCTACCCATGCCAAAAACGGTAAGATTTCTTCTGAACCTGACTTTTTTAATCCTGCTGGCCTTTCCTTCCTTTGCGCAGATTATTTCCCCGCCGCGTTGGGACATCCAGTTTTCAGAGAATAAGGTGAAGGTTGGCGATGAAGTAGAATTGGTGTTCAAGGCGCAGATTCCTATCAACTGGTACATTTACTCCAATGACTTTGATCCGGATCTCGGTCCATTGCTCACCGAGTTAGTATTGGAGGATTCTACCGGAGTTGAAAGAGTAGGAAACTTGAAACCAATTGAGCCAAAAACCAAATTTGAAGAGATTTGGGAAGGAGACGTGACTTATTTTGAAAAGGAAGGAGAATTCCGGCAAAGTTTCACCGTTACTTCCGAAAGTGTCCAAGTAGCGGGGCATCTTTTCTACCAGATGTGTTCTGACATTACAGGACAATGCATCAATTATGAAGAGGACTTCACCGTCCAGCTAACCGCCCACTCCAATCCTGCCTCTAGCGAGGTCCCTGCACAAGTGCTTGATGAAAAATCGGTGGTGAAGGTAGACTCCACGGAAACGTCAGTTGCTGCTAGCCAAGAGGATGATGTAAAACTTGCCGACGAAACAGACAGAAAGGAAGCAGTCTCAACAAAACAAGAAGCAGCGGTAGATGATCTTTCGTCTATAGAGGATAAGGAAAAGGCCTCGATGATTGGCTTTATGATCTTGGCTTTTCTGGGAGGGCTGGCTGCCTTGCTTACCCCCTGTGTTTTTCCCATGATCCCCATGACGGTTACCTTTTTCACGGGGAGGGCTAAGTCTAGGGCGAAGGGTATTAGGAATGCCCTTGTCTACGGATTCTCCATTATTGCCATATACACGCTAGCCGGAACTTTGGTCGCGGCCACCCAAGGGCCTGAATTTGCCAATTGGCTTTCAACGCATTGGCTCCCCAATGTTTTCTTTTTTCTCGTATTTATCTTTTTCGCCCTAGCTTTTCTTGGATTATTTGAAATTACCTTGCCTGCGGGTCTGGTCAATAAGGTGGATGCCAAAGGAGACAAAGGCGGGTTGACGGGAATTTTCTTTATGGCCTTCACCTTGGTCTTGGTGTCATTTTCCTGTACAGGACCCATAGTAGGCTCTATCTTAATTGCCTCGGCCGGGGGAGAGATTATTCAACCTATTTTGGGGATGTTTGCTTTTTCGCTGGCGTTCGCCATCCCTTTTGCGCTTTTTGCTATTTTCCCCGAATGGCTCAATAGCCTACCCAAGTCCGGTGGCTGGCTGAATTCTGTTAAGGTGGTGTTGGGGTTTCTGGAACTGGCTTTGGCCTTCAAGTTCTTAAGTATTGCGGACCAGGTGTACCATTGGGGTTTGTTGGATCGGGATATTTATCTCGCCATATGGATTGTCATATTTGGCTTGTTGGGACTTTACTTGTTGGGCAAAATAAAGTTGCCGCACGATTCTCCTCTGGAAAGCATTGGCGTTCCGAGGCTCATGCTTGCCATTACTACTTTTGTATTCGTGGTCTATATGATCCCGGGACTTTGGGGAGCTCCCCTAAAGGCTCTCAGTGGCTATCTCCCTCCCATGAGCGGCCATGATTTTAACCTGGTGAAAATGATAAGGGAAAACCAAGGTGGCGGAACTGTGAGTTCTCTGGAGGAAATCCCAAAATATGGCGATTTTCTTCACTTACCGCACGGCCTGCAAGGCTATTTTGATTATCAGCAGGCTTTGGAAGTTGCCAAGAAAGTGGACAAACCCTTGTTTATAGATTTTACCGGCCACGGCTGTGTCAACTGTAGGGAAATGGAAGCCAGGGTATGGATAGAACCTGAGGTATTGAATCGCTTCCAGGAAGATTTTGTGATGGTAGCGTTATACATTGACGAGCGCTATGAGCTTCCTGAGTCGGAATGGTACACCTCAGAATATGATGGGAAGGTCAAAAAGACGATTGGCAAACAAAATGCGGATTTTCAGATTACCCGCTTCAACAACAACGCCCAGCCCTACTATGTGATATTGAACCATGATGAAGAAGTACTGGTGCCTCCAATTGCTTATGAGACAAATGTCAGCAGGTTTGTGGATTTTTTGGATCGGGGGAAGGCGGAGTTTGAGAAGAGAAAGTGAGACAAGATTTTAGATTAAGACGTTAGCCATCTATCTTCCAAGCAACGAAGTCTATCTTGGGTCTACTAGGAGCCTGGGTGTACGGAAGTAATAAACGTGCATCAATAAAAGGCATCCGGAAAATGCTTAAAGGCCATCTGTCCATATTGATCTTTGTAGACTCCGACAATATCAAAACGGATGTCTTTGTGCCAGTCGATCTCATAAATGTAATTGTCTGCGGCACGAATGATCAATTGGCGCTTTTTATAATCTACAAATTCTTCTGAATAGCCATAACCCGTCCCGCTGCGGAACTTCACCTCTACAAAGACCAGTAGACCCTTATGCTTCATGATAAGGTCAATCTCAGCATGTTTGTAGCGGTAGTTGGCCTGTATAAATTCGTATCCATGGGATTGGAGCCATTCTGAGGCCAATTTTTCAGAAAGGTTACCTAAGTCGTTGTGTTCTGCCATATGGTATAATTTGCCTAAATTCAACGAGGTATTTGATAACATGGGAGAAGCACTTCTGTTACTGCCTTAATAGAGAACCGGAATGACCAATCCGTTGTTTCACCGACTATATAACGGAAGAAGAATCGTGAATCAAATTACCAATAAAAAAGTCAAATTTATAGATCTTGGAGTAAAAGACTATAAGGAAGCTTGGGATTATCAGGAAGAATTATTTGCACAGTCTGTTGCCATGAAGATCGCCAACAGGAATTCACCGCCCGAAAAGCAAACAGCCACGAATAATTATTTGCTTTTTGTAGAGCATCCCCATGTTTATACCTTAGGAAAGAGTGGTCAAGCTTCTCATCTGCTTTTAAATGAAGAGGGCTTAAAGACCAAAAATGCCAACTTCTATAGGATCAATAGGGGCGGCGATATCACCTACCATGGTCCAGGCCAGCTGGTAGGCTATCCGATCTTGGATCTGGAGAACTTCTTCACGGATATCCATAAATATCTTCGACTGCTGGAAGAGGCGGTCATTCTGACCTTAGCTGAATATGGGATAGAAGCCGGCCGGATCGAAGGCCTGACGGGGGTTTGGCTTGATCATATTGGGCAAAATAGACCAAGAAAAATCTGCGCCTTGGGAGTGAAGACCAGCCGATGGATCACCATGCATGGCTTTGCTTTCAATGTCAATTCTGACATTGATTACTTTGGCAATATTGTCCCATGCGGGATCACGGACAAAGCCGTAACGTCTCTACATTTGGAACTGGGACGACCGGTTGACGAGGAGGAGGTCAAAGAAAAGGTAAAAAGGCATATTGCGGAATTATTTGAAATGGAGCTGGAATAAATTTATCGATGAAAAAGGACATTAATTTTCACCCGGTGACGGGAGTGAAGCTAGCCATTGCTAAAGAAGAAAACAACGGTAGTGAGGAATGGGGAGTTTATATCATCAACCAAAATTTGATCGAATTAAACACCCTGATGATTACGTCAAAGGGATATGGATCCATCGCGGGGAAGAAAAAGGAAACGTCCGTCCTTAGACACCTGATACAGGAATTAGGAGCACAATGTACCGCTAAGGTAGAACCCATAGATCCAGATTTATTTGCGTTGAACAATGAATTTTGGGTAAGTTATTTTATATTAGATCAGGTATTTGATAAAAAGTTCGTTTTTGTGAAGGGAAGCATGAACAAAGAAAACATTTCCTTCATACCGGAGATCAACCTATACGGAGTGTTACATACTTAACCCAACGCCTATGGCCGAATTTTTCAGTGACTTGAAGGATATCCTTTTTTTGGATATCGAGACAGCGTCCGTTGTAGAAAAATTTGAAGACCTGAACCCAAGACTTCAGGCGGAATGGATGAAGAAGATCCAGCATTTTAAATCAGACGAAGAAACTTCGCCAGAGCAATGGTTTTTTCAAAAGGCCGGTATCTTCGCCGAATTCGGAAAGGTAATTTGCATCGGTGTGGGGTACTTTGTCTACAACCCAGAGGAGAACAAACTTCAGTATCGTACCAAATCCTTTGCGGCAGAGCAAGAACATGACACCCTTAATGAATTCCGTGAGCTTTTGGAAAAGAAAATCTGGACACTTTGCGGCCACAATGGTAAGGAATTTGATTTCCCCTACTTATGTCGCAGAATGCTTGTCAATAGGATCCCGTTGCCTGAAGTGTTGCAATTGGCTGGAAGGAAGCCCTGGGAAATCCGGCACTTAGACACCT